>JAGXTA010000047.1 GCA_018333535.1 Deltaproteobacteria bacterium
GCCCATACCCAGCGCTGCCGTTCCAATGACCGTTCCCTTTAAAAATTCCCTTCTGCTCAATTCTTTCTTGTCCTCTTTTTTCATATCGATTGCCTCCTTATTAAAAGACTTATAAGCAAATTGAAATTAACAGATTTTCAATTTCCCTGTCAAATAGATGTGGGGAGAGGGGGTCAAGAGATGGGTCTAATTTGAATTTCAAGTTTAATTGTGATAGATTGCCTCAACTTATCTCTTCTGGTGGGGGGAGATAGAGGGGGGGTAGGAGATCATGATGGATAAAACCATGAAAAGGTTCATTGAACTCAACCATATTCTTGAAGATGGCATGACGGCCCATCCCGGTCTACCTCGGCCTAAGATCAATGCTTTTCTTGACCATCAAGAGTCACGATCCCGTTATGAAGGTCAGGCGGAATTTTATCTCGGGAAAGTGGAGATGGTCTGCAATGTCGGGACTTATCTGGATAGCCCATTCCACCGCTTTCCTGATCAAACAGACCTCAGTCAAATTCCCCTCGAAAGGGTTGCGGGAATTCCCGGAATCGTTTTCGATGGGGCGATCTCGTCAAACCGTTCGATCAGCATTGAAACAAATGAATCCGAATGGAAGGGAAAGGCAGTCCTCATCCGAACGGGATGGGATAAGAGATGGGGAACGGAAAGCTACTGGGAGCCCGGCCCATATCTTTCAAAAGAGTTGATCAATCTTTTAATCCGATCAAAACCAGTTCTCGTGGGAGTTGATTTCTGGAATGTGGATGATACCAAGGATTCATCCCGACCCGTCCACACCCGGCTTCTTTCTTCGGGTATCCTCATCGTTGAACATCTCTGCAATCTATCGGCCCTTCCTCAAATCGGTTTTAAATTCTATGCCGTTCCCCTTCGGATTGTCCGGGGCGCCTCTTTTCCTGTACGTGCTTTCGGAGAGGTTGATGAATATAATGGAAGAGGATGAGGAGCTACATGGCTATTGGTATCAATAAACTTAGGGTAACTCCGTACCCTTTCAAAAAACTAAAAAAATAGCACAAGAATGTTGAAAATGTAAACACAATACTGTAAATTTTTTCAACAGCAAAACTTGTATAAATATTAAGCACTTAAGATACGTTCCTTAAAAAGCAGTGTAGAAAAATTCAGCATCTCAAGGCTTTTTCCTTAAGTACCAACTCCCATTATCCCCCTCCAATAAGCCTTTAACTTATTGTAATTAAAGACAATTAAATTATTTTTAAAAATACTTTCAAACATGGCTCGTTTCTTGATCTTAGTAATAAGCGAAAGCAGAAGAAATTAAAAGACCTGAGAACAAGAAAGTGAGGTGAGCAAAATGGTTACCATCTTAGTTGTCCTAACATTCGTGGTTGCGATTTTAGCAAAAGCCATCATTCACCATCCGTCTCAAAAGAGAGAAGTCACCAGGGTTAAGCCGGAGAGGGAGTGGATGATCATTTCCCCGTCAATCATGATGCCTGAAGGTCTGAGGGCCTGAAAGGATGAATAAAGAAAGGAGGGATGAAGAATGGTTGTTATCTTAGTGGCTTTTACATTCTTCGGTTTGATTCTGGCAGGGGCAATTGTACGCCATGTGGTAAACAAGCGAGAAGTCCCCAGGGCGGTGTTGCAGATGGGTCAGATGAGGCTTGCTCCAGTAGCAGCCGTGCCTGCTTTTGGAAGGGCGCTCCAGTTTCCCAAAGAGGTCTATTATCACTATGGGCACGCCTGGGCAAAACTGGATGAGGACAAAAGAGTGAGGGTAGGTCTTGACGATTTTACCCAACAGGTGATGGGTGACATTGAAGATATCGAGGTTCCCTCAGTAGGCAGCCAATTAAAACAA
The DNA here is from genome assembly GCA_018333535.1 of Deltaproteobacteria bacterium. Taxonomy (GTDB): domain Bacteria; phylum Desulfobacterota; class BSN033; order BSN033; family UBA1163; genus RBG-16-49-23. The sequence continues at coordinate 1,847 of JAGXTA010000047.1, forward strand.
GGAGAGACGGCCTGGAAACTTCGTCAGGGTAAACGGAAATTGAGCCAATTGGCTCCTTTAGGTGGGACGGTCGTGGAGTTAAATGAGAAACTGATTAAAGACCCTTCTATCGCAAACCTTTCTCCCTATGAGAAAGGATGGATTCTGAAGATTCAGCCTAAAGCTTTCAGCGAAGAGATGCCTGAATTGATGGACTCTTTTCAGTTCCAAGTGCACTTCGACCGGCTTAAGGCCAAGCTGAGCTCCTCTTTCAATCACCAATCATTAGGGGTGGTCTATGGTGATGGAGGAGAAGTGGTCAAGGGAGCAGGTGGCATCTTGGAGGAGAGGTTGTGGAAGGTTTTGGTGACCGAGCTATTCCATTCTTCTCCGGAGTAACCGTGAAAGGAGAGTGATCCATATGGTGCCTATCTTCGTCGTGCTGACCATCGTTAGCTGTATCGGAATCAAGGCCCTGACTGAAAGAGGCAGACAAACCCATATCGCTGAAGAAAGAAAAATGAGGAGGGGCAAATGGGGATTAACAGAAGAAGCTTTCTTAAAGTGTTAGGTGGAGGAGTCGTTGGCGGAGGACTGGTGGGGGTGGCCTCGGGAAGCATTGTCACCCCGGGGAAGTTCAAAGCAGAAGCCACCGTTCCCCCCAAAGAATTTTTAGGGATCCTGGTTGATACGGCCAAATGCGTCGGCTGCCGTTCGTGTGAGGCGGCCTGTGCCGAGGCCAATCATCTGCCTGTCCCGGATATCGCCGATGATTCGGTATTTCAAAAAGAACGCCAGCCAACCGTGACCCAACTGATGGTCATCAATCGCTATCAAACGGATCAGGGCGAGGTCTTCGTAAAGAGACAGTGCATGCACTGTAACCAGCCCGGTTGTGTGGCCGCCTGTTTGGTCAAAGCCATGGAGAAAAGAAAAGAAGGGCCTGTGACCTGGGAAAAAAATTGTATGGGTTGCCGGTACTGCATGCCCTCCTGCCCCTTTGATATTCCAAAGTTTGAATATCACAGCGCCAATCCAAAGATTATGAAGTGCACCATGTGCTGGGATAAACTTGAAAAAGGAGAGAAGCCAGCCTGTGTGGAGAACTGTCCGGAAAACGCGCTGATCTTTGGCCCCAGGAAACAATTGATCGAGGAGGCCAACCGGAGAATTTATCAGAAACCCGGAGAATATATCACCCACATTTACGGAGAGCATGAGGTCGGAGGGACAGGATACCTTTATATCTCCAAGGTTCCCTTTGAGAAGATTGGTTTCAGAACGGATCTGGGGACCATTGCCTACCCGGAGTATAGCAAAGGGTTTCTCTATTCCGTTCCCATTGTCCTTCTGCTCTGGCCTGCTTTCCTGATCGGAATAAACACCCTGACCAAAAGGGAAGAGGATGCGAGAAGAAAAGGAGGGGAAAAACGATGAAGGAAATCGCTGCAGCAGGAGAAATAAAGAACCTTAAAGATTTTTTTGCCTTTATCCGCAGTGAGCTGAAACCGAAAGGGAAGCTCTTGACCCCCTTTAATGTCATCTCTCTCCCGATCATCCTCGTGGGCGTTGTTCTGATTGTCTACCGTTTGGTCAAGGGGCTGGGCGCCGTCACCAACCTTTCCCAGGAATTTCCCTGGGGGATCTGGATCGGATTTGACGTGATGGTCGGGGTTGCCTTTGCCGGAGGCGCTTATATTCTTACCTTCGTCGTGTATATCCTCCGCGAGGAAAAGTACCACCCGGTGATCAGGGCAACCGTCCTCAATGGCTTCCTCGCCTACGTCTTTTATGCCGGCGCCATCTTGCTGGACCTTGGCCGCTGGTGGAACATTGTGAACCCCGTCCTGGGAAATAAATTCGGAGTGAATTCGGTGCTCTTCCTTGTTTCCTGGCACTTTCTGCTCTATATGATTTCCCTGTTTATCGAATTCTCACCTGCGGTTGCCGAATGGCTCGGGTTCAGAAGAATCAGGAAAATCGTCGGTTCCCTGACCGTTGGAGCGGTGATCTTCGGCATCGCCCTTTCCACCCTCCATCAATCCGGTCTGGGAGCGCTCTTTTTAATGGCGAAGGATAAGATTCATCCCCTCTGGTACACCGAGTTTATTCCCGTGCTCTTCTTCACCTCCAGCATCTTCGCCGGACTTTCGATGGTGATTTTTGAAGGGACCATCAGCCATAAAGTTTTCGGGAATCAGTTAACCCACGAAGATCACGCATCGTTTAATAAGATCACGTTAGGTCTGGGGAAAGCCTGTGCAGGAGCGATGTTCGTCTATTTCTTCATGAAGATACTGATCCTCATCCATGGCAAACAATGGGGGCTTCTGGCCAGCCCCATGGGTTACTGGTACCTTGCCGAGATATTAGGTTTTGTCCTCCTTCCCTGCTTTATGTTCTTGCGGGGAGTCCGGTACGAAAATTTTTCAATCATCCGGATAGCGGCCATCCTTTCAATGCTCGGAATCATCATCAACCGGCTCAATATCTCCGTCATCGCCTATAAGTGGTACGTGCCGTTGAGCCAGAGATATATTCCCTCATGGATGGAGATTGTGATTACCCTGACGATCATATTGATTGAAGTGTGGGTCTTCAGATGGGTTGTCAACCGGATGCCGGTGTTACGGAAATCGCCCGAATGGGCCCTCGAAGAAGAAAGTCATGAGAAGGCTACCACCCTCAGAAAGGAGGTTCCTCAATGGAAGGCTTCAGCTATGTAGACATCTTTGCCACGAAACATATTGAATACTTGTTGGTGATCGGTTTTCTGCTCCTCTTCATCCCTTTCTGGAGGCTTTTGAACAGGCCTGCAAGGGCGGTCTTTGAGGCGGCAGAGAGGATCGTCCCTGCCATTAGTGAATGGTTTCAGCTTCCGGAGAAGGTCTATTACCACCCCGGACACAGTTGGGCCGTCCAGGAGGGCAACCAATTGGTGAAGGTTGGCATGAACGATTTTGCCCAGAAACTCGTAGGACAGATCCAGGCGATTCAAATGCCAGCCCTTGGCTCAACGATCCGTCAGGGGGATAAGGGATGGACGTTGAAAGTCGATTCAAAAGCGATTGATATGCTTTCCCCTGTGGATGGAAAGATTATCGACATCAATGAAGAGCTGATTCGATCGCCTCAAAACATAAATCAAGATCCTTACGACAGTTGGCTGATGAAAGTGGAAGCGCCACGATTTTCAGTCAATAAAAGGCAGCTGCTTCAAGGAACCCTGGCGAAGAAATGGATGGAAGAGGTGAGAGAGAATCTCCTGTCAAGGATGAATTACAATCTTGGCCTGGTCTATCAGGATGGCGGTTTGTTAGTTGACGGCATGGCAAGAAATCTCGATCGGGAAAAATGGGATGAGATCGTAAAGGACTATTTCCTGATTACCGAAGGTTGAGAACGAGGAAGGAGCGACGGAAAGGATTTTCCACATGCGTTATCAAGGGAACATAGGAGGATGGGGTTTTCACTCAACTCTTTGATGCGTCAGGAAAATGGCCAAGATGCTTTGTGAGGATAAGGGGATGGACAATAAAATGAGCGGCTATCGAAAAGAGGAAAGCTACCAGCTCATTTCGAAGAAAGAACTGAAGTGTGTCTGGATGACCGCTGGCCTCCTCTCTTATAAGCTCTGTAAATATGATCTCCAGTGCGAGAAATGTCCCCTGGATTGGGAACTCAGAAATCTCTCCTCGACTCCCTCATTTGATTCAACAGCCTCTCCGGAAGCGAAACATCGTAGAGCCGGAGACGCAGGCCCGACTCCTCCTCTGGAAAAGGAAGAAGAAGAGAAGGGGGGGCCAGGGAAAGACCTTTCTCATTTAAACATCAAAGAATCCCTGTTTTATCACCCCGGACATACCTGGATGAAGGTGGAAAAGGCTAATGAAGTCCGTGTGGGCATTGACGATTTCTTGGCGGGCATGATAGGAAAGGTCAATGTCGTCGTGCTTCCCCTAGCCGGAAGACGGAGCATCCATGGGAAAAAGCTTTGCTCGATCATTCAGGAGGAGGGCATTCTGGACATTGTTTCCCCGATCAGCGGATTCATCCTTTCCGTCAATCAAGAGCTGAAAGACCGCCCCGAACTGGTCAGCCGAGATCCTCTGGGAGATGGGTTTTTGCTGACCCTCAAACCCAAACATCTTCAAGAAGACCAAAAAAACTTCTTCTTTGGAGAGGCGGCCCTTTCCTGGTACCGGAAGGAATGGGAACGGTTTAAAGAGCATGTTATGACAGAGCGGCCTCATGGCGAGGGAATGCTTGGCCTGACCATGCAGGATGGAGGGATAAAACTCAGAGAGATAAAAAAGTTAATTGGCCCGGACCAATATGCGCGGCTGGTCAGCGCCTTTCTGCGGAAAGGAGAGGAAAACTTCCTCACCTTTCGGCATAGAAGTCATTCGAACCCAAAATTGAATCTCGGATAGGCGCCCCCATCACTTCCTTTGATCAACCACCTCCCGATCCTTTCAGGTTAAGTAACACCCAATAACTGAGGGGTTACCGTTCCAACCTTTTTTCCATTGATGCCTACCCAAAATTGTGATAGAAAGAGTATGGATCGTTTCCTTCCTGGGGGATTAAGCCGGCCCCCGAGGGCCATTCAGAGAATGAAGAGATGAAAGACCTGGCGCAAAGAATCTTCTTAAAAATAATATTGCCCCTTATCAGGAGTATGAGCTTTCGGAGCTTGAGCTTTAAGCTTTACGTCCTTCTGGCCATCCTATTAATAGTCTCTTTTTCCGGAATCATGTATTTTAACATCACCTCCTACACCAAACATCTTAATGAAAGCGTCATCAACCACGCCATTCAAGCCAGCGACCTGATCAAAAGCTCCACCCGATACAGCATGTTGAAAAATGATAGAGAGCATCTCTACAACATCATTGCGGCCATCGGGGAGGAAGAGGGCGTGGAGGGGGTCCGAATTTATAATAAACCCGGCGGAATCGCCTTTTCAGACAACTTAACAGAGGTCGGCACCACTGTGGACATTGATGCGGAGCAATGTTTCGTCTGTCATAAAAATGTCCCCCCGCTGGAGCGCCTGAGCACCCAAAATAGAATCAGAGTTTTTACCTCCCCGCAGGGACACCGGGTGTTGGGCCTCATCAACCCTATCGAGAACGAACCCTCATGTTATAATACGACCGAGTGTCATGACCATTCGCCCAAAGACAAGCTTCTCGGCCTGTTAGATGTGAAATTGTCCTTGAAGGCTGTGGATGAGGAGAACGCTAAGATCAAGAAACAGATGATTCTATTTTCCAGTGTGATGATTGTGCTAACGGCCTTGCTATTTGCGGGATTCATCATCCGTCTGGTTCATATCCCCATCCGAAAGCTTTCCAGGGGAACCCGGGAAGTGGCTAATTTGAACCTTGACCATGTCATCGATTTTGATTCTAAAGACGAGATGGGAGGATTGGCCCGATCGTTTAACCAGATGACCAAAGAGCTGAAGGCCGCCAATGAATCAAACCAGGAGTGGGCCTCCACCCTGGAAAAAAAGGTCGAAGAAAAGAGCAAAGAGCTTCAGAAGATTCAAGCCAATATTGTCTTGATGGAAAAGATATCCTCTCTGGGAAAACTTTCTGCCGTGGTCGCCCATGAAATCAATAATCCTCTGTCGGGCATTCTCACTTATGCAAGCCTATGCCTCAAGATCATTCAGAATCCTGCTTCTTTTGTTCAGGGGGAGTCTCTCGTCCATTACTTGACCGTAATCAAAGATGAGACGAAACGGTGCGGCGAAATCGTTAAGAACCTTTTGATTTTTGCCAAGAAAGACTTTGGGAAATGGATGGACGAGAGTCTTCATAAAATCATTCAGAACAGCATCGCGCTGGTGAAGCATAATATGGAAATAAAAGAGCTGGAACTTATCCAGGAATTGACAGAGGACAAAGACACCCTTTATTGTGACGCCAGCGGGATCCAGCATATATTTGTGGCTCTGTTTATGAATGCCATCGAGGCGATGTCCAAAGGTGGAAAATTAATTGTCAAAACGAAAAGCTTAGACCATCATCATGTCCGGATCGTTATTTCTGACACCGGTTGCGGAATTCCAGGGGAGACCCTTCCCAATATTTTTGAGCCCTTCTTTTCCACCAAAGAATCGACCGGATTGGGTTTGGCGGTCGTCTACAGGATTATTCAGCAACATGGGGGAAAGATCGAAGTGGAATCCGAACTGAAGAAGGGAACGACCTTTACGATCACCCTGCCCAGAAAGCCCGTTAACGTTCAAGTGGGATTGAATCGGGATAGCATCGGCCTTCAATCCCAGGATGGAGGAGGAGATGGATAGCCAGAGCATCGGGATTTTAATCGTTGATGACGAGTTTTCGGTCAGAGATTCATTATATAACTGGTTTAAGGTTGAAGGGTACCGGGTAGATACCGGCGCAAATGCCATGGAGGCATTGAAAAAACTTCAGGAAAGCCAGTGGGACATTGTTCTGCTGGATATTAAGATGCCCGGAATGGACGGCATAGAACTTCAGAAACATATTAAGAAGATTGATAAGACGATTGCCGTGATCATTATCACGGCCTATGCCACCGTGGACACGGCAGTGGAGGCCATGAAAGACGGGGCGTTCGATTATATTTCGAAACCCATCGATCCGGATAAGCTGTCGATTTTGATTCGTAATGCCATCAACCAGAGGAGGCTGGTCGCTGAGAACATTCAGCTTAAGCAAAAGGTGGAAGAGCTTTCCCTGCAGGATGAGATCGTGGGAGAAAGCCCCCAGATTAAAAAAATTCAGGAGATGATAGACGTTGTGGCCCAGACCGACGCGACGGTATTGATTCGGGGAGAAAGCGGAACGGGTAAAGAGCTGGTTGCTCAAGCCATCCACGGGAAGAGCAACCGGAGATATTTTCCCATCATCTCCATCAACTGCGGATCCCTTGCCGAGGGCATTTTAGAGAGTGAGCTCTTCGGCCATGAAAAGGGCGCTTTTACCGGAGCCCAATATAAACGAAAGGGAAAGCTGGAGATGGCCAACGGGGGCACGATCTTCTTTGACGAAATTGGAAATATTCCTCCCAAGATGCAGATGGATCTTCTACGGGTCATTGAGACCAAGCAGTTTGCCCCCCTGGGAAGCAATAAAATCATCAACGTAGATTTCCGGGTGATTGCTGCCACGAATACCGATCTTGAAAAAGAAGTGGCGGAGAAAAACTTTCGGGAAGACTTCTATTACCGGTTAAATGTCTTTTCCATTCACATTCCACCCCTTCGGGAAAGGCCAGCGGATATCCCTCAGCTCGCTCACTATTTTCTCAAGAAGTATGCCCAATCGATGAATAAAAAAGTTACCGATATCTCTCCCGAGGCGATGAAGATATTGACAGAGTATGATTGGCCGGGAAATATCAGGGAGTTAAGGAACTCCATCGAGAGAGCCCTGGTGGTGGTGGGAAAGAAAAGTAGAATTGAGAAAGAAGATATGAATCTCCCCCACCTGGTCAAGCCAACCACCCTGGAGGCAGATTCCCTGGAGGATTTGGAAAGAGTCCATATTCAAAGAATATTGGAGAAAAACAGCTGGAACATTTCTAAGTCTGCCGAAATATTAAAAATAGACAGGGTCACCCTTTACAACAAAATCAAAAAATTTAATTTACAGAAATAGTCTACCCACTCATGTCCTATATCGATATCGTGCCCATTGGTGACATAGAGAAACCACTCCTTTTATTTCTCAAACAGAGCCTTTTTCAGACCTTCAAAATCGAGACCAGAATCCGGCGTCAACGGTTCGATCTTTCCTCAGTGTATGACCCAACCCGAAACCAGTATCACTCCAGTGGGCTCCTGCTTCAGTTAATCAATGACGCTCCTCCGGAAGCGTTGAAGATCATAGGAGTAACGGAACTGGATCTGTTTATCCCCATCTTTACCTTTCTCTTTGGCGAGGCCCAGCTGGAAGGGAAAGGAGCCATCGTTTCTGCGCATCGACTTCATAATCCATTCTATGGCCTCCCTGAGAACAAAGACCTGTTTAAAAATCGTCTTTTGAAAGAGGGCATCCACGAATTAGGACACACCTTTGGTCTCATTCACTGTTTCACCTTAAAGTGTGTAATGAACACTTCCACCTACGTTGAAGATATTGACCAGAAATCCGCTCATTTCTGCAGGATCTGTGAACGAGAAGTCTTTCATTGGCAAGAGGGAAAAAATATCTGAGTGGGAATCCAGTTCAAAATTACTGGGTTTATAGGAAAGTGTCTCTAATTTTCTTTTTCGTTTTTATTACGTTCTGGTGAAATGCGGTGTTTTTTGAGGAGGGCGCAAAAATTGGGCCGCTGCATGCCCACCCTTTCGGCCGCATGGGTGATGTTTCCGTTCGATGCCCGGAGGGCATTGATGAGAAAGGCTTTTTGAATTTGTCCGAAGGTCTCTTCAAGAAGATGCTTCTTCGCAGCATTGAGTTCTTTCAGGGTCCCCGGGATCGGATGACTGTCCCAGGATCGTTTCGTCTGAAGCTGCTCGAGCAGGTGGAACAGGTCGAGCTTGGTGTCGTCGGCCATGATGACGAGGCGCTCCACCACATTCTTTAGCTGCCGGACATTGCCAGGCCAATCATAATGGATCAGGCTCTCCAACGCCTCGTCAGAGAACCCTTCGATCCGCTTCCCCGTTTTCTTGCAAAAATGTCTGAGGAAGTGGTATGCGAGCCTGGGGATATCCTCTTTCCTCTCCCGAAGGGGAGGAAGGTAGATGGGAAAGACATTCAAACGGTAAAAGAGGTCTTCCCTGAACTGTCCTTCTTCAACCATCGCCTTCAGATCCCTGTTCGTGGCCGCAATGATTCGCACATCGGTCTTTTGAATGTGGCTCGCTCCCACGGGTTTGTATTCACCGATTTCGAGAACCCGAAGGAGCTTTCCCTGAATCTCAAGACTCAGATTGGTCACATCATCCATAAACAGGGTTCCGCCGTTGGCCACACCGAATATACCCTCTTTGTCCCGAATGGCGCCGGTGAAGGCTCCCCTGACATGGCCAAAAAGTTCGCTTTCGAGAAGACTGGGAGAGAGGGTCGAGCAATCGACGGCAATAAATTGACGATGAGCCCTCTGGCTGCGGGCATGAATGGCTCCTGCAAAGAGTTCTTTGCCCGTGCCGCTTTCTCCATACAGCAGCACCGTGCTATCGGTTGGAGCGACCTTTTCGATCTGTTCGAAAATGGAAAGGATTATGGGACTCTCTCCGATAATATTTTCAAAGCTAAACCGGTTGAAGAGCTCCTTCCGGAGTAAAAGGTTCTCTTCCACCAACCGTTTCTTTTCAATGGCCCTTTTTACCGTCAGGATTAATTCTTCGTCGGTAAAAGGTTTGGGCAAGTAATCGAAGGCGCCTAATTTCATCGCTTCCACAGCGTTTTGAACCGTGGAATAACCTGTCATGACGATCACAAGAAGATCCTGTTTCGTTTTGTGGATGCTCCTGAGAATCTCCATGCCCTCGATGTCAGGCAGTTTCATGTCGAGCAGGACCAGATCATAGTCCCCTTCCTCGATCAGGCTCATCCCCTCCCTGCCTGTCATGCAAATTTCGACGATATGGTTTTCATCCGTAAGCGCCAGGCGGCATCCTTTGCAAACGACAGGTTCATCATCAATGACCAGAATTTTTACGGGTTTCATATCTACCCTTTCATTTCTTCCTGATGGAGTCCTGAAGCAATAGGCAACTCTACAATAAAACGGGAGCCCTGTTTGGGCTGGCTAAAGGCATAAACATGCCCTCCATGTTTTTGAACGATCCCATAGGTGACGGCCAGGCCAAGGCCGGTGCCCTTTGCCTTTGAGGAGAAGAAGGGTTCAAAGATCTTGGACATATTCTCCGGAGGAATCCCGCATCCTGTGTCAGAGATATCGATTGCAACACACTTCCGATCAGAGCTGACATAACTTCGAACAGCCACGGTTCCCTGGTCTTCGATGGCCTGTATGGCGTTGAGCAACAGGTTGACCAAAATTTGCTCAATCTGGTTCTCATCGATCAGGACATCCGGCAATTGCTTCGACAGGTCCATTTCCAGCCGGATACGCTGAAGCCGGAACTCATTTTCGAGGAGGTGGAGCGCTTTCACAATCACCTTGTTTACATTGGTCAGGAACGCTTTGGGCTCACTTGGCCGGGAGAATTCCAAGAGCTCCTGGATGATGGCCTTGCAGCGCAGGGTCTCCTGCATGATAATTTCAAGCCCTTCTCTGAAGGTTCCCTCCTGCGGAGCCTTTTTAAGGAGATTTGAGCTGAAGAGCAAAATGCCGGCAAGGGGATTGTTGATTTCATGGGCGATTCCGGCGGCCATCCGGCCCAGGGCTGATAATTTTTCTGTCTGAAGGGCCAACTGATCGTATCGGGATTCCTGCATCTCAATGAGCTGTGCCTTCTGGATGACGGAAGCCCCTCGTTCTGCAATGAGGATAATGTAATGAAGCTCTTCATCGGAAAATTCCCTCGGCTCGTCGAAATAGATTCGAAGGATACCTAAGACATCATCCTTATAAGTGATGGGCGCATCAATCATCATCCGTATTCCTTCTGTCCAGGCCTCCTTGGGGTATTGGACCCGGGGGTCATTCAAAATATCATGGATCGTGATGATTCTATTCTGCCGGCAGAGATCCGTAATAATCTCTTCGCTGGGTATCGGTCCCTTAGAAACATATTGGTCGCTCAGGCCATAGGCAGCCCCCAACTCCAGCTGGCGAGTTTCTGAGTTTAAAATCCGGACAAGAGCGCCTCTCGCATTTAGCATCTCGGCAGATTTCTTTACAATGGTGTCCAGCACGTCCTCGATATGAGCGCCGGAATGGAGCGATGTGCTGATCTCCCGAAGAATATTATAAAGCGTTTCGAACTCTATTTTTTTATCCATAAACAGATCCCGTGTATATTCCATTATACGCCCATAACTGTTTAATGCAACTAAAAAAACGCTGTTTTTTTATTTCTACATCTATAAGCTTATATACGATTTGACACCAAGAGACCTTTTTTTCGGATAGGGTCCCTTATTTTAACCCATTAAAGTTATTCAACAATCTCCTCGGTACGCCCTACTGTCATCATTGGCATCTATCTTGCTGAATATAGGGTGACAACAGAAGAAAGGAGGTAAAGATCATGAACGCAATCCAAGAAACCATAAGAAGTGAATCTGCCTATCGGCCCCATGTCCTCCTGATGGAAGATGAAATGAATATAGCCAGAGGACTTGAGATGGTGATGCGTGAAGAAGGCTATGATGTGGATCTGGCAGACACGGGACAGAGAGCCCTGGATAAGTTCAGGGCAAGTGAGTTCGACCTTTTGGTGGCTGACCTTCGGTTGCCCGACATGGATGGCATGGATGTGATTCAGCAAGTACGAGAGAAACGGCCTAAAACAAATGTGGTCATCATCACAGGGTATCCCTCTGTTTCTTCGGCAGTCCAAGCCGTCAGGATGGGAGTCTCGGACTATCTGCGCAAACCCTTTACGGAAGATGAATTTAAGACGGCTGTAAAGAGTGCGCTGAAAGAGAAAGAGAAGGAATCCATGGAAGAGCTCATTGTCGAGACGCAGAAGGAAAGACTGATCCAGAAGGAAGAGGTCACCCGGGTTCTGGAGAGAGCTTATCAGAATGGGGAGTTCTGGCTTGAGTTGATGGAGAACGGCTCCGAGGCGCTGAAAGAGTACCGGCTTACTCGCAAAGCCAAGGCCGCCATTCTGTCCGGAGATCTGGAATGGATCCGGAAGAATGTAGGTGAACTCACCGAAGAACAGCTCATGTTCATCTACAAACGTCTGGAGCGAGAAGCCTGGTAATGGCACGGAAAATAAAAGCCTGACGGTAAGGGTGATGTGGCCCGTATCGTTAATAGAAGGTTACGGCTACCGTATCTAATGCTTTTAAACAAACGTAACTGTAACCCTTACCCAAAGGATATTGTTTGAGTGTGATGCTCTGTCATGAAAAACGGATCTCTGTTTCTCTGAGTAACGGGTTCAAAAGATTCATCCTAAGAAAGGAAGAACCATATGGAACAGGCCATCTATCAGGAACAATCAGTCGAGGGTATGCCGGAGGTAGAGGACCTCTTTAATGAGATGCGGAAAGAATTTAAAGGAATGGCTAATGAACTTATTCCCATGCTTCAGAGGGTTCAGAGAATGCTGGGCTTTTTGCCCGAGCAGGCCCTTCTTGAAATCGCCCGCCTGACCGGACTATCAACGGCAAGGGTTTACGGGACAGCCACCTTCTATGCTCAGTTCCGGTTTCAACCCGCTGGGAAATACATCATCCGGGTCTGTCGCGGGACGGCCTGCCATGTGAAGGGGTCAGACCGGCTTCTGGACACGATCGAGGAATATCTTCAGGTAGCGCCCGGACAGATGACGCCGGATGGACTGTTTACGATTGAGACCGTTGCCTGCTTTGGCTCCTGCGCTCTCGCGCCGGTCATGGTCATCAACGATTCGGTCTACGGAAGCCTGAATCGATCCAGGGCATTGAAACTTCTCGATGAGATTCGAGTCAGAGAAGAGGCGAACATTAAGAACCTTTCGCTCTCTTGATTACATAGATTCCCAAATATGATTACACAGATTTTCAATACATTTCTATTCGGTGTAATCATTCAGATGAACCGAGAAGAGGGAGATTGAGGTGGACCATGGACTTTTCATCGCTCAAAGAGCGGGCTGAGAAAAACTGGAAGGCCCTTGAGAACCTTAAGCAACCCCTCATCCAGATCGGAATGGGAACCTGCGGCAAAGCCGCGGGGGCGGATGAGGTTTTTGCGGCAGCCAAACAGACGCTTAAACAGATGAACCTCCTGGGTCGCATCCTGCAGGTGGGATGTATTGGCACATGCTACCTGGAGCCGATCATGGCTGTCCGGAAACCCGGAGGACCTTTCATCTATTACGGAAATCTCACGGCCAAAAGGACGGAGGAAATTCTCCTCTCTTACCTTAGAGATGGCGACCCCAAAACTGAGTGGGCTGTCTGTTTCACGGGTGAGGGGCCCGTAGATGGGATTCCGCGCTTCGAAGACCTCCCCATGATCAAGCCTCAGGTTCGAATTGCGCTTCGAAATTGCGGCATCATTGACCCGGAGAATATCGAACATTATATTGCCCGGGGCGGATACAACGGGCTGATGCGGGCTCTCCGGATGAATCCCGGAGAGGTGATTCAGGAGATCAAAGACTCCGGCCTGCGAGGACGGGGAGGAGCGGGATTTCCAACCGGAATGAAGTGGGAGTTCGCAAGCAATGCGCCGGGGCAGACCAAGTATATCATCTGCAATGCCGATGAAGGAGACCCGGGCGCCTTTATGGACCGCTCCCTCCTCGAAGGGGACCCCCATTCGGTTCTGGAAGGGATGCTGATCGGTGCCTATGCTATCGGATGCAATGAGGGCTACATCTATATCCGTGCGGAATATCCGCTGGCCATTAAACGGCTGGAGACAGCCCTGAAGCAGATGAGGGAGTACGGTCTTTTAGGTCGGAATATCCAGGGAAGTGGATTTGGTTTTGAGATTCATATCAAGGAAGGAGCAGGCGCATTCGTCTGCGGTGAGGAGACAGCGCTGATGGCTTCCATTGCCGGTGGCAGGGGCATGCCGCAGTCAAGGCCTCCTTTTCCGGCGAACAAAGGTCTTTGGGGAAATCCGACCAACATCAATAATGTGGAGACACTTGGCAATGTCTCCGCAATCCTGGCGCAGGGCGCCAAGTGGTTTGCAGGCTTCGGGACGGAGAAGAGCAAGGGAACGAAGACCTTTGCGCTTGCCGGGAAGGTGGAGCGGACCGGCCTCATCGAGGTTCCCATGGGAATCCGTCTGAAAGAGATTATCGATGAGATTGGCGGAGGTGTGGCCAAAGGAAAGAAAGTTAAGGCGGTTCAGACCGGAGGGCCATCCGGAGGATGTATCCCTGCCGATCTTTTTGATCTTCCGGTTGATTACGAGTCCCTGACCGCCGCAGGCTCTATCATGGGTTCCGGAGGAATGGTGGTGATGGATGAGGAGACTTGCATGGTCGATATTCCCAGATATTTTCTCTCCTTCACTGCCGATGAGTCCTGTGGCAAGTGCATTCCCTGCCGTCTCGGCACACGGCAGATGCTCGACATCCTCAATGAAATTTGTGAAGGAAAAGGCGCCATCGAAGATCTGGAAATCCTGAAGGATGTGAGCGAGACCGTGCAAAAAGGTTCGCTCTGCGGCCTGGGTCAGACAGCCCCAAATCCGGTGCAGACAACACTGCGTTACTTTCGTTCGGAATACGAGGCCCATATCTTAGGGAAAAAGTGCGAGGCGGGTGTCTGCAAACCCCTATTTCATTACGAGATCGATCCTGAGACATGCAATGGATGCGGGGTCTGTTCTAAAAAGTGTTCTGTCGGGGCGGTCACAGGCGAAAAGAAGAAGCCCCATTCGATTGAGCCGGACAGGTGCACGAAATGCGGCGCTTGCTACGAGGCGTGCAAGTTCCATGCTGTCCGTATCTGTTAGGGAAAGGCAAAGATGACTCCGGCAGGAATGCTTCCAAACCTTTACCAATCAGTCTTCATAATATGTTGAAGAGGTGAAATCTATTATGAAGAAAATCAAACTCAGCATTGATGGTCGGGCAGTACAAGTTCCAGAAGGATCAACCGTCCTGAAGGCGATCGAGAAGGCGGGGCTTTATGTGCCCACCCTCTGTTATGATCCTGCTCTGAAACCATTTGGGGCGTGCCGGCTCTGTATTGTCGAGATCGAAGGCATGAGAGGATTGCCCACCTCCTGCACCACACCCGTACAGAATGGCATGAAGGTCCATACGGAGACAGAGGAGATGCAAAGGGTGAGGCGGATGATTGTGGAACTGGCGATTGCCAATCATCCGTATGAATGCCTCCTCTGCAATAAGAGTCAGGACTGTGAGCTTCTGAAGGTGGCCCGATATGTGGGAGTGGAACAAGGGTCTATTGAGAGGCTCCGGAGGGCAACACGAACGAGATCTCCGGACAGATCCAATCCTGCTTTTGATTTTGAGCCGGACAAGTGCATTCTCTGTGGAAAGTGCGTGCGCAGGTGCGATGAGATCGTGGGTGTAGGAGCGATTGACTTCTGCCACCGGGGGTATGATACCGCGATCAGTCCTTTTGGCGGCAGGCCTTTAGCCCAATCCATATGTCAAAGTTGCGGTGAATGCGTGGAGCATTGTCCCACCGGAGCCCTAACACCCAAGAACTTCCTTCTCCCCGAAAGAGAGATCGAAACGATATGTCCCTACTGCGGGGTGGGTTGTTCCATCTCAATTGGGATCCGGACAGGAAAAATCGTGAAAGTGAGGGGAAATGATAAAAGCCCGGTCAACCGGGGAGAGCTCTGCGTCAAGGGGCGGTATGGGTTGGATTTCATCAATCACCCGGATCGGCTCACCCGGCCACTGATTCGAAGGGAAGGTGTTCCCAAGAGCGTCAACACAGGCTCCATCGAACAGGTCTTTCGCGAGGCGAGCTGGAACGAGGCCCTGGAGCGGGTGGCGCGGGGCCTCACCCGGCTTAAAGATGGCCATGGGCCAAATGTCATCGGAGGGCTCAGCTCTGCCAAGTGCACCAATGAGGACAATTATTTCTTCCAGAAATTCGTGAGAGCGGTTCTGGGCACCAATAATGTGGACCACTGCGCCCGTCTCTGTCATGCCTCTACAGTGGCGGCTGCATTAGCGGCCTTCGGGGATGGAGCGATGAGCAATTCCATCTCCGATATTGATCATGCTGAAGTATTGTTTGTGATCGGGTCCAATACGACCGAATGTCATCCCATCATCGGCCGCAGGATTAAGCGGGCCATTAAAAATAACGGAGTGAAGCTGATCGTGGCAGACCCGCGCAGGATCGAATTGTGCGATATGGCCCAGGTCCATCTGGATCATCTGCCTGGAACGGACGTGGCGCTTCTCAACGGGATGATGCGGGTGATCGTGGAGGAAGGCCTCCATGATCAGAAGTTCATAGAGAAGCGGTGCGAGGAGTTTGAGCCTTTTCTCGAATCCCTGAAACGATACGACCTCAAAACTGTGGAGACCGTCACCGGCGTGGCCGGAGAGAAGATCCGGCAGGCCGCCCTGTTTTTTGGGAAGGCGAAGAAAGCCATTGTCTTCTACGGCATGGGAATCACACAACACACAACCGGGACGGATAATGCCAAGACGGTTGCCAACCTCTTAATGCTCACTGGAAATTTAGGGCGAAAGGGAACGGGCTTCTCGCCGCTCAGGGGGCAGAATAATGTTCAGGGCGCCTGCGATATGGGGGCCTTGCCTGTGGTTTATCCGGGATACCAGCGGGTGGACAATCCTGCCGTGAGAGAGAAATTTGAAAAAGCCTGGGGAAAGAACCTGAGTGAAAAACCTGGCTTCACGATCACGGAGATGGTTCAAGCCGCTTATGAGGGGAAACTGAAGGCGCTTTATGTGATGGGGGAGAACCCCATGCTGAGTGAACCCGATCTGAACCATGCGAGAGAAGCCCTGGCCAGACTGGAGTTGCTCGTCGTGCAGGACATCTTTTTAACGGAGACGGCCCAGATGGCCGATGTGATTTTGCCTGCGGCCAGTTTTGCGGAGAAGGACGGAACCTTTACCAACACAGAACGGAGAGTCCAGCGTGTACGCAAGGCCCTTGATCCACCAGGGGAGGCGAGACTGGACTGGGAGATCATTGCCGAGATCTCAAAACGGCTGGGATATCCCATGAACTATCAATCCAGCATGGAGATCATGAACGAAATTGCAAGGCTTACTCCCATATACGGGGGGATCAACTATGATCGCCTCAACAGAGGCGGGCTCCAGTGGCCCTGCAGCGATGCGAAGCATCCCGGAACCCCAATCCTGCATAAGGGCCAATTCACGCGAGGTCGCGGAAAGTTTCATGTGGTCCATGATCGGCCGCCTGCAGAACTGCCCACCTCCGCCTATCCCATTCTCTTAACCACGGGAAGAATCCTCGAACACTGGCACACCGGAAGCATGAGCCATCGATCCCATGTTCTTGAAACGCTGGTGCCGGAAAGTCATGTTGAGATCAATCCCGCAGATGCGAGTCGGCTCGGAGCCGTGGAGGGAGACGTGATCTCCCTGAGTTCCCGCAGGGGAACGGTTCAGACCAAAGTCAGGAAGACGCATCGGGTCAGACCCGGGCAGGCATTTATGGCCTTTCACTGGAGAGAGGCTCCCGCGAACCGGTTGACCAACCCGGCCCTTGATCCCCAGGCAAAGATCCCCGAATTCAAGGTTTCTTCAATAAATGCGATCCTGACCGTGCTTGAGATGGCGGCAGAAGACAACAGATTCCTGACAGCCCTTGTAGAAAACCCCGCAGGTATCCTGGCCTCCTATGACCTCACACCCGAACACCGCAAAGCCCTGATTGACGGAGACATCGCATCGATTGAGAAGTGGGTGGGTCCCCTCGAAGAGAGAATGCGGGTGTGGCTGAAGGCCCGTCTCAAACAGGAAAACATCGCAGAAAAGCAGGCCTCCACCGTTTAGAAATTTCTCGTCCCTCTGATCCCCCCTTGTTACGAGTTCACCCGGGTCTCATTTTCCCCGGTTTTTTATTCCAACCCATTTCCATATTTCTAAAAAATTGCCACTGCGTTTTAAATGGATTTAAAATCTTCGGCACCTGCCTCTATTCAAAAAGTTGCAAAACTGCAAACCCGATCTAAAGCTCTGTGAGTAATGGAAATTTGATAAAAGGATTTTGACAACTATATTGATAACTGATAAATAAACTATATTGGTTGCTTATTGCTTCAAAATAATGCAATGGCAGCGAGTTGAAATAAACAATGAGTTTGTTCAAAACGGGATCGATCAAGCCATAAGCCATTTTCAAGAAAAGAGGTTCACATGAAACTCTGTCCCACATGTGGGCAATCGGTGGCAGAAGAAATAGCTATCTGTCCTTCCTGCGGCAGTGAGATCGGCGAAGGCCGCCGGTATATCGATGAATACCGTATCATTGATGTGCTGCATGAAGGATACTCGAGTTTCCTTTGCCGGGCGATCCATGAACCCACCCAAGAGCACGTGATGATCCGTCTCTTCACTCCTTACTCCGGGGTAAACGAGGAAGTAGCTGATCGCCTCAAGTGGGAGATTGAAAAGCTTAAGGAATTGCCCGATGAGGGTTTTGTTCACCACCAGGCGATCAAGCGCACCCCGGATGGCCTTTGGTACCGCATTAGTGAGTGGATAGACTCAGAAAGCTGGGGATCCCTTCTTGTACTAGGACGGCTTAGTAACCTGGGGATTCTCCTTGACCTGTTTCACCAGATGGCTTCTATTCTCGAAATACTGCACCATCACGGACACTTCATCCCGCATCTTATTCTAAACGACATCATAGCGATAAAAGGTGAAAAAGATAAGATCAGAATTAATATCGACTACAAGCTATCCCGGTTCATCGATCCACTGTTAGACCGTCCTTCTCCCATGCTCAAGAAACTCCTCTCTTCTCATCCTGACATTCTGAACCAGCGGCCGCTGGACTTCAGGAGCGATATCTGGTCTTTGGGCAAAGTGTTCGTGGAGCTGGTTTCGGCTGATCTTGAGACCATGGACTATCTGGAGAAGATAGAGGAGCTTGATCTTCCTTCGGAATTAAAAGTTCTGCTTCGAGTGATGCTGGCCGACGACCCTGATCTCAGACCACAATCTATGTCGGAAATCAGGGAGTCTATCGAACGTATTCAGGAAAGCTTACGGCATCCCGTCACTGTGCCCTCCCAGAGGATGACCCCACTGACAACCATAAGGCTTCTTCAAAGGCCGCAGAAAAGGGTCTGGGTTCTTGGAGCCCTTACATTCGTCATTTTTCTCATCGCCCTCTTTGCCTGGTTCCAGGTAAAGGATCGAAGAAAGGACGTGGAGAGTACCCTGGAAAACTACGCGAACCAGTACGCGCGGTCCGTGGCTTTCCTCCTTGTGGACTACTGGCTGGAGGCAGATGGTGAGCGAGTCTATCGGAATGTTGCGGAGGGTACAGCCTTCCTGGTGGACAGGGAAGGTTATATGCTAACAAGTCGCCATCTCGCATGTCCTTGGCTGGAGGATCCACATTTTGCCGCTGCGGTGCAGCACCTTCGAATGCGCAAGAGGGCTTCCAGGTTCGGCTACCGGATCTTTCTATGGTTCGAAGGAGAACGAGCATTCAATCGAGCCGGCCGCATGATTGAAAGCCCGGATGTGGATGATATCTATTTTATAGAGAACGCGTTCAGTAGTGAAACATCCCCTCAACTCTATATCGCGGGAGTGGCCAAGCCTCCGATGCGCATGCGCGAGATCTTCACTTCCCCCCTCAAAGACGATTTTGCTCTGATTAAGATCGAGAAGGTACCGCCAGGTCGCTATCCGATTCCCCTCGATCTTGAAATGGATCCCCGTAAGCTCCCCAAGCTCACTCGAGTGATCACCTTGGGCTTTCCATTGGGGAGTCGTACACAGACTGACACGGTCAACGTGAGCGTGGTTGCCGGAAATATTCGTCGCACCTTTGAAAACATGTTCCAGATCGATGCCTCCCTTCGCAGCGGGAATAGTGGTGGGCCCGTCATTGATGCAAGGGGAAAGGCCATCGGCATTCTCTCCGCTGTGGCCATAGACTTTACTCAGGGACTGGTGCCCATGATTACTCCTGTTTGGGATATCGGCCTGATCCTACCGATCACGGGTGCCGTAGAACTTCTTGCGGACCTCAAGGCCGGCCACGCAAAATGGAACGGCCTGGTTGATTTTTCCATTGAGGCGATGCTTACCAAGATCCAAGACGTAGCCTCACGGGGACGATGGGCTGAAGCCATGCACCTCGTCGATGAGAAGCTGAAGAAAGGCTTGAGTCCAGAATTGGTAACAGCCGCTGGCATGCTCCACTTCTGCAACAGAGATTACGGAGGTGCGCGACAGCGATTCTCTGAATCACTGTCCATGGATGCCAAAAATAACCAAGCCCGATTGATGTTGATGCTCATCGATTGGATTTCAGGGGGCCGTGAACAGAGCACCTACCAACGGGATCTGCTTAAAGCCGATTGGAGGAGCCCTGCCGAATTTCAAAGCTACCTGGCGAGGGTCATGGAAGGCAGTGTACCCATTGACAGAGCCATAAAGGGTTGGCATAGCCCTGCAGAAAAAACTTGGGTATATTTTATCAGCGGTCTTGTACGTTCCCGAGAAGGCAAAATCGAAGAGGCAGAAAAACTGTTACAGGAGGCCGTCCTTTCTGGCGATCTTGATTCATGGGAGTTTTTTCTGAGCCGGGCTAACCTGGAAAATCTAAGGAAAAAGCGGCGCAACAGCTTGAGTACAGATACCCAATGGACCGAATACACTGCCCAAGTGGAGCGCTTTGAAGCGATTGTCAGGGAATCTCTCAATATGAAAAAGAAAAAGCAGGAACAGTCTGCTCCGCTCTGGGAACGCCTTGCAGACATTTCTATTCCTGTGGAAGAAAAGCGGTTTGTCCTCGAGAAAGCTCTTGAACTTGATCCCGAAAACCGCATGATTCTTTCGGCCCTCGCCTATTGTACTGCCGCCATGGGAGTCTGGCCTGATGCTCTTACTTATGTGCGGAGGTTTCTTGCAACGGATGGTCGGCAGAACGCTGTTCGAATGAGCCTCGGACTCTTTGAGGCAGGGATATTACACCACCAAGGTCAGGAAGCAGAAGTACAAGCAATCCTAGACGATTACCGTCGCCGCATCCGTGACCCTTGGTTTCTCACCATCTGTGACTACCTCGCGGGGCGAGAAACGGAGGACTCCCTGAGAAAACAGGCAGGCGAGCACCCTGAAAACTTCATCACGGCTTTTGCAGTGATAGGCTTCTGGGCTGAGGGCTCGAAGGATAAGAAAAGCGCACTTCGCCTCTACCGAGAGGTCCTCGGAACTTTCCTTGATGATTGGCTCGATTACGGTTTCGTTCGGGAACGTTTGAAATGTCTCAAGCAATCAAGCGGATAAAACCTGCAAACTCAACTTGGATTCATTAGTTTTTTCCATCAGCTCTTAGCCTCCAACGGCTGGAGGGGATGTTCCCTCCTATCCGGGGCCTCCTTGCGAATCCTCTTTCAAGGTATTATCCTTCCTTCACAAATATTGATGTAAGATGTAAGGTGGAAATCGAGGGGGAAAGGTGATGCGTCGCCCCCTTTCGGAGGACTCCCTTAACGCGGAGGGAATACCGGAGTGATGAAGAGATTTTTAGAGAGCGATCGTCTATTCTACGGCTGGTATATTGTCGCCGCAGCCTTCATCATCCTCTTTTTCAATTCCGGCGCCCGGTATGCCTTCGGGGTCATGTTCAAACCCATGGTCGAAGAATTCGGATGGAGCCGGGGGTCGGTTTCGCTCGTCTTTTTCGTGAATATGATCATTTTTGCCCTGGCTCTCCTCATTACCGGAAGACTCTATGACCGTTATGGCCCCAA
Source organism: Deltaproteobacteria bacterium (assembly GCA_018333535.1). Lineage (GTDB taxonomy): Bacteria > Desulfobacterota > BSN033 > BSN033 > UBA1163 > RBG-16-49-23. Next base: position 23,357 of record JAGXTA010000047.1, read on the forward strand.
ATGGGTGATCATTATTTCGACCCTCTTTATTTCGTCCGGATTTGCATTGACGTCGACCATCCAATCCATCGGCCAATTCTTCCTTTCTTACGGAGTGCTGGCAGCCATTGGAGTGGCGGGAACAGCCGTTCCGCTCATCGCTACGATCACAAGCAGGTGGTTCGAAAAACGGCGTGGGCTGGCCATCAGCCTTGCCCTGTCGGGGAATTCACTCGGCCACTTTGCGCTTGTGCCCCTCTTCACCTTCTTTACATTGAGTTTCGGATGGAGGGCACTGTATCTTTCCATTGGAATCGTCATGCTGATCGTTAACCTTCTGATCGCTTTCTTTGTGATCAGGGGAGACCCCCATCATCTCGGCATGAAACCCTTTGGAGAAAGAGAGGATGGAATCGGAAATAGGGGGTTGAAGGGAAACCCGCTTTCCACAAATGACAATCAAGATTTCGGTTTAAAGCAAGCGATGAGGACCCGTTCTTACTGGTTCTTCGTGGTGATCATGTTCATCTGCGGCGGGGGCGATTATTTTGCCACCACCCACCTGATCCCCATGGCAACGGATTATGGGGTTTCGCCGCAGACGGCCGGAAACATGTTGGGCTGGTATGGATTGATGAGCCTCGCGGGAATTCTTGTTGCAGGACCTACGGCTGATCGAATCGGCAATAAAATCCCTATTGCCCTGACATTCGTGCTCCGTTTCTTTCTTTACCTGCTGGTGCTTCAGTATAAGACACTCCCTTCCCTTTATCTCTTTGCCTTCCTCTTTGGCTTCACTCACCTGATCACCGCTCCTCTGACCCCCATGCTGATCGGAAAACTATACGGGGTGAGGTCGATTGGCATTCTTACCGGTTTTGTGAACACCGTTCATTTCTTGGGCGGGGGGTTCTGGGCCTATATCGCCGGGGTCATCTTTGATGAAACCGGAAGCTACCAGTTGGCCTTCCTGCTATCGGCAGCAATGGCGGCCGTGGCGGCCTTGTGCAGCCTGGGGATCGCGGAGGGAGAATAGATTGAAATCTGAAAGAGGCTCTGGAACCCAAACCCATTTTTCCGGACAACATATTGTCAAGGCAGAAAATTTGTTGAAAAAATTTGATGGCTTTGTTGCTGTCAACCGGATTTCGTTTCAGGTGGAAACGGGTAAATGCTTCGGGATTCTGGGCCCCAATGGCGCGGGGAAGACCACAACCATCCGGATGGTTTATGGCTTCTCTCCCATGAGCGGCGGGAGTCTGAAGGTCTTTGACCTTGATATTTCCAGGGATTGGCGCCGGATCAAGTCCCGCATTGGGGTCTGTCAGCAGGAGAACAGCCTGGATCCGGACCTGACCGTGTTTCAAAATCTTGAGGTTTTTGCACGGTATTTCAATATACCCAACAAGGAAGCCCGGAAGAAGGCGAAAGAGCTTCTTGATTTCATTGCCCTCGATCATCGCCTGAATGCGCCTGTGACCGAACTTTCCGGCGGCATGATGCGCCGCCTTGTCCTGGCCCGTTCGCTGATCAACCATCCAGACCTTCTGATTCTGGACGAACCCACCACCGGCCTGGACCCACAGTCGAGGCACCAGATATGGGAGAAGCTTGAAGCGCTTCGGGAACAGGGCATCTCCATTTTGTTGACCACACATTATATGGAAGAAGCTTCGAGGTTGTGTGACCGGCTCATCATCATCGACCACGGGTTGATTCTGGTGGAAGGCAAACCAGAAGAACTGATACAGCAACATGTAGGAAAGCATGTGATCGAGATCGCCGGACCGACCCAGGAACTGAGGTCTTTTATCCAGTCCACCCAGTTTCCCTATGAAGACCTGGGCCACCGCCTGATCGTCTATTGTGAAAAGAGCGGTGATTTATACCAGAGGATTACCCGAGACTTTTGTAAAGAAGGCTGTTTGATGAGGATGGCCACCCTTGAGGATGTCTTTTTAAAGTTAACAGGCAGGGAGTTGCGAGAATGATTGAAACCTCTTCCACCAGGATCTCAAAGCGGTTTCTTCGGGTCTGGCAGCGGAACCTGAAGGTTTACAAGAAGAGCTGGAAGATCAGTTTCATTCCGCCCTTCCTTGAGCCCCTCTTTTATCTTATCGCTTTTGGTGTCGGCATGAGCGGCCTTGTGGGGGAGATCCATCATCAGGGATCTCAAATCTCCTATGTGAGTTTCATCGCTCCTGCCCTGATCGGCGTCAGCATCATGTATAACTCTTTTTTTGAAACCACCTATGCCTCTTTTGTAAGGATGTACTATCAGAAAACCTTTGATGCAATGCTGGCCACCCCTCTTTCTCTTGAGGAGGTCATCACCGGGGAAATCGTCTGGGGGGCGACCAAATCGCTGATTGCGGCAGCGATCATGATGGTGGTCATCAGCTTTTTCGGTTTCATCCGATTTCCAGAAGGTCTCCTCCTCCTGCCTCTGGCCATCCTGGGAGGGATCGCCTTCGGATCGATCGGCATGTTCTTCTCAGGGATCGTGGCCAATATCGAAATGTTCAACCTGCCCGTATTTCTGTTTATCACACCCATGTTTCTCTTCAGCGGGACCTTCTTTCCCCTTGAGAATCTTCCTCACTGGGCCCAGCAGGCTGCGTTTCTCTTTCCTCTCACTCATCTCACCAGCCTTGCGCGGGCTTTTAGTTACGGACAGATCCATCTCTCCCTGCTTTGGGAAATCGGTTATCTTCTGCTTTTCAGCATCATCTTCTTCCCCCTGGCCATTCTCAAAATGCGTCAACGCCTAATCAAATGACTATAAAGGAATGGGAATTTGGCAGTGGTTTTTAATGAGTTAAAATGTTACTAAACGATTTTAAGGCGGAGGAATATCCAATGATGAAACGGGACGTAAACCCACCGAAAGTGATTGAGAACAAGTGTATCGGTTGTGAACGATGTGTGGCGGTTTGCCCGAGCTTTGTGCTTGAGATGGCTGAAGAAAAGTCTAAAGTGGTCAGAGGTGAGTGGTGTATCGATTGCGGCCACTGTGGCGCCGTGTGTTCAAGCGAGGCCATCCTTCATGAGGGAATGGTTTTTGAAAAACATCCGAAGGAGGGCGCAACTCCGGCAATTGCACCTGAGGTATTGGACCTTCTCATCCGGGAAAGGCGTTCGGTTAGGAACTATACCGCTGATCCGATTCCGGAGCAGATTTTGAAAAAAATCCTCGATGCCGGAAGATACGGACCGACAGGCACGAACAGTCAGAATGTCTATTATGTGGTGCTCACATCACCGGATCAGATCGAGAAGTTAAGAAAGATGACCATCCGTTTTTATGAAAAGCTCTTTTCAAGGGCAAGCGGCCGCTTCGGCAGCTTTTTTCTTTCTCTGCTCGCAGGGAAAAAGACAATAGAGTATCTCCATGATTCGCTCCCAAAAATGACGGTCGCCCGTGAGGCAATGAATCGAGGCCAAGATCGGCTGTTTTATCATGCACCGGTCGTTGTGGTCACTCATGCCGAATCCTGGGACAGCTCTTCCTTCTTTAATTGCTCGGTGGCTCTGTACAATTGTTCCTTAAAGGCACACACATTAGGGCTTGGATGCTGCTTTAACGGGTTTCTGGTGAACGCAGTAAATCATGATCGAAAGATTAAAACCTGGTTGGGCATCCCGGCGGATCACCGATGCTATTCTGCAATGGGAGTCGGCTACCCGGATATAAAATACCCCGGCCTTATTCACCGCCATCCTCCGAAAGTGGTGTGGCGGTAGGATATATATAAACAATCTCATAATTCAATTGAAATAGACGTTTGAAAATCTCCCCCTCCCCCTCTTTTCCAAAGAGGGGTAATTCCTCCCTTTGGGAAATAGGGCTTCACAAAATTCGTTTTGAAGCCTCATGGGATAGGGTAGGGATGAATGATTTGACGAAACGAATTTTATCATCATGCCCGGAACGTTTTGCAGCTATGGCTACCAGAAGCACAGTAATATGAGCAATGGTACAATAGTTTTGAATCGCATGCCATCCGATTGCAGGAGGATTTTGCATTGCGACGGAGAGCAAGCGAGAGAAAATTCTTTCCACTGCGGTCCGTTTGTTACGAAGTTCTTTGAAAACTTCACTCCCATAATCGATTCGTTC
>JAGXTA010000048.1 GCA_018333535.1 Deltaproteobacteria bacterium
CCATTTTGATGCGAAGGTTTTATGGAGCGTGATTGCCTACAACATCCGGGTGATGACTGGTTTCATGCTGGGGAAGTTAATGCCGCAGCCTCAATAATTGTACCTCGAATGCGACAGAGAGGGAATCGGACAGGAGAGGTGCATTTAAATCCGGGGGTTTTTCGCCTCATGACTCATTGAAGCCGTTCCTGGACATAAGAAATTGACAACTTATCTGAGCCGGCACATTCGTCACGCTGGCTTATCCAAAAAAATCGGCAATTTATAAACAGACTCTAATTAAACTGCTGGCCCAGGTGAGGCCTCCTCCAAAACCGGTGAGGATGACATAGTCTCCTTTCTGAATGGAACCATTTCGAACCGCCTCATCAAGGGCGATAGGAATGGTGGCTGAAGAGATGTTTCCGTATTTCTCAATGGTGAGATAGACCTTTTCAAGAGGAATGTTGAGCCGTTTGGCCATCTGTTGAAGGATACGGATATTGGCCTGATGAGGGATGATCCATTTCGCATCAGAGACCTTGATCCCGTTGGAAGAGGCGGCCTCCTCGGCCGCTTCCGAAAACCGTTTCACCGCCACACGGACCGATTCATTGGCCTTGATCATCTTCAGGGTATGGAGTTTTTTGTCCACGCTCTCATAGGAAATCGGGGCGGTTTTGGATCCCCCGCCCGGCAGCAGAAGGTTCTCTCCATTTGCTCCGTCTGAATGAATGTGAAGGGAAAGGATCTCACCCACTTCCCCCTTCTTGCCGGATGGAAGCGGATCCTTGGCGGGATGATCAAACGCCTGGAGCACAACCGCGCCTGCCCCATCCCCCCAGAGGATGCAATTTTCCCTGTCTGTCCAATCCTGATAGCGGCTCATCACCTCTGAGGCAGCGACCAATACGTTCTTAAACGCGCCTGTTTTAAGATATTGCTCGGCTACAGAGAGAGCGAAGATAAACCCGCAGCAGGCCGCTGTAACATCGAAGGAGACTGCCCTCTGAGCGCCCAATTTCGCCTCCAACCAGTTGGCCCCCGAAGGGCAGCAAGTGTCAGGCGTAATGGTGGCCAGGATGATGAGGTCCAACTCTTTTGCGGATATCCCCGCCATTTCCATCGCCCGCAAGGAAGCTTCCCTTGCAAGGTCTGAGGTATTGATGTCAGGGTCTGCAATCCTTCGCTCCCTGACCCCTGTCCTCTGGTAGATCCATTCGTCGTTCGTGTTTAAGACCTTTTCAAGATCGAAATTGGTCAGAACCCTCTCCGGAAGATAGGAGCCTGTTCCTACGATTCCGATTCTCCTGCTGTTCATCAATCATTCCTCGCTTACCTGGCATAGCCAGAGCCAAAGAAGTTTGGGGGGGTTCATAAATCCGAAATCCAAATGTTCAAATGGCTCAAACAAAAAGGTCTTGATGTTTCGGATTTTGAACATTAGAAATTGTTTCGAATTGGTCCTGCTGGACGCTTCGCCCGGATTTCGCCTGCCTGCGCGAAGCCGCTTCGGCGAAGTCAGGTGCTTCGGATTTAGACCCCGCTCGATCACTAAAATTTTGTTGCCATTTTGTGCACAATTTCATTCATAAGCGACTATCTATAAACTCTCGGAACCCTTTTTCCGATCAGGCATAAAACTTCGTAAGAAATCGAACCAATCTTTCTCGCAATCTCATCCGCTGTAATTCGTTCCCTACCCTGCCTTCCGATCAGGATCACCTCATCCCCTTTTGAAGCGCCGGGGATGTCAGTCACATCCACCATGATCAGATCCATGCAAACCCTACCCACCACAGGAGCCCTCCTTCCCCGGATTAAAACCTCGCCCTGATTGGAGAGAAAGGTGCTGTATCCATCCGCATATCCAACCGGAAGAGTCGCAATCAAGCTCTCCCTCCGGGTGGAAAATGTGCCTCCGTAACTGATCCTTGTCCCCGCTGGAACCGATTTGAGAAAGTGGATCCGGGTCTTCAGCGTGAGAACCGGTTTGAGGTTGATTAACTTCTCGATTTTTGGCGAGGGATAAGAACCGTAAAGCATAATCCCCGGCCGAACCATATTTCCTGAATACTGAGTGAAAAAGGTCAGGTTAGCGCTGTTTGCCATATGGAAATAACGGCTTTTTAGGCCTGCTTCACGGGCAATCGCCAGGACTTCCTGAAATTTTTTCCACTGGGATGAAGAATAAGCTTCTTCCCTATCCGTCATCGAGAAATGAGACAGAATGCCTTCAATTTCGATATTTCGAACTTTTTTCAACTCTTTCAAAAAAACGGGGAATTGATCAAACGGTACTCCCAGTCTTCCCAATCCCGTATCTACCTTGAGGTGAACCTTTATCTTCTTTCTCTTTCTTCCTGCTATCTTTGAAAGCCTTACTAAAGAATCCATCTCAAAGATGACCGGCGTCAAATCATTTCGGATCACCTCTTCCTCTTCTTCCGGGAAAATTCCTCCCAAGATGAGAATAGGAGCCTTCACTCCCCCTCTTCTCAATTCCACTCCCTCTTGAGAGATCGCCACACCCAAATACTCCGCTCCCAATTCCTCCAGTTTGTGTGAAATGGGAAGGGCCCCGTGACCATAGGCATCCGCCTTTACCACGGCCAGAATGCCTGTCCTTTTGGGAACTCTCTTTCGGATCTGCCGGTAATTGAAGGCAAGAGCCTCAAGATCGATCTCCGCAACCGTCGGCCTTCCTGAAAGAATCGGTCTTTTAAACACATTCCGCAATCCGCATTCTCCGTTCCGAACTAAAGTTCTTTGACCACTGCCACTTCGTCGCAGTCGGGGAATTTAACGCATTGGAGGCAGTCCGCCCAGATTTTGTGCGGAAGAACGCTCTTATCCACCACTTTGAATTTTAATCTCTCAAAAAAATCAGGCCGATAGGTGAGGGCAAAAACTCTCTTCATGCCCAAAGCTTTCCCCTCTTTCAAACAGGCTTTTACCAGTTTCAAGCCAATACCTCTCTTTCGCGCTTCCTCCTGAACAGCCAGAGAGCGTATCTCTCCCAGGTCCTCCCAGCAGATATGGAGGGCACAGATTCCAATAATTTTTCGGTTCTGGAGAAATACGTAGAAGTCTCTCAGATGGTCGTAGAGTTCCACCAGTGACCGGGGGAGAATATCCCCACGGGTGGAATACTGTTTGATTAACTGCTGGATCTCCTTCACATCCGCCAGTTTTGCTTTCCGTATCATGTAATAACTCCCTTATTAAATTCGAAATTCGAATATCGGGCAAAGCGTCCCCTTAGGACCAATCCGAAACAAATTCGAAATCCCAATTTTCCAATGACCCAAACTTTAGCGACTGTTTGTTTTGAATTTTCGATTTTGGTCATTCGATACTGTTTCGAATTTCGGATTTCGTGCTTCGAATTTACGATTTCCTGGCATTTTCAATCATCTCTTTCGCATGGGCCCGCGTCTTTTCGGTCACCTTCACTCCTCCAAGCATTCTCGCAATCTCATCCACAATGGCTTCCTTCTCCAACCGGTCCACCACAGTAACCGTTCGCTTTCCTTTAACCTCTTTTCTTACGCTGTGGTGAGTGTCGGCAAAACACGCGATCTGCGGAAGATGAGTCACGCAGATGACCTGATGGTGTTTGGAAAGTTCCTTCAATGTTTTCCCCACCACCTCTGCGATGGCCCCGCCGATTCCGGAATCGACCTCATCGAAGATCAAAACCTGCCTCCCTCCGACTCTGGCTAAAATCTTCTTCATCGCTAACATCATTCGCGAAAGTTCTCCTCCGGAGGCGATTTTGGCAAGGGGCTTGACCCCCTCACCCACATTGGGAGAGATCAGAAACTCCACCTGATCCGTCCCTCTCGGAGAGAAAGCGCCGTCCTCCATTTGGATCTCAAACGTGGTCTTTTTCATCCCCAGGGCTCCCAGCTCCTTTTCCACAGATTTCTTCAATTCAGAAGCAAATTTCTTCCTCTCCCATGAAAGTTTTTTTACCAGGGCGATCATCTCCCCCTGGAGGGAGCCCAGAATACCTTCCAGATGAGAAAGCTTCTCTTCACTGGAGGTAAAGGAACTCAAAGCCTCTTCAACCTTTCCCCTGAAACGGAGTACCTCCTCCACGGTTGGACCATATTTCCTCTTCAACCGGTCTATCTCTTCAAGCCTGTTCTCAACTTCCTCAAGCCTCATCGGGTTGACTTCGATCCTTCTCAAATAATCTCTTAGGCTGATGGCAACTTCCTCCAATTGGATCGACGTTGTTTCCAGACTTCTAATCACCTCGGAAAGGGATGGGTCAATCGCCGCCATCTCACTTCCCTGGCGAAGGATGGTTTGAATCCGCTCAACGGTGGAACCTTCCCCTTCGTAGAGCAATTCATTGGACAGGTTAACAAAGTCCATCAACTTCCTGGCGTGACTCAGAATCCTTCGTTCCTCTCTGAGGGCCTCCTCCTCTCCGGCCTGAATGCCGGAGGTCTCAATTTCCTTCAACTGGAAAGCCATCAGTTCCTTTTCTCTTATCCCTCTTTCCTTCTCTTCCCGGATCCTCTTGATCTCTCCGGAAAGGGATACAAACCGGTTGAAATGTTCTTCATATTCTTTCCGAAGATTGACCAATCCACCGCACTCATCCAGGATGTCAAGATGGGTCTCGGCGCGCTGAAGGGACTGGTGTTCGTGCTGGCCATAAATGCTCAGCAGTTTTTCACCTATCTCCGAAAGGGTCCCGAGGGTCGCCAGATGCTCATTGATAAACGACTTTCCCCTTCCTGAACGGGAGATCACCCGTCTGACCAGATAGGTATTCTCTTCTTCTAAATGATCGACTTGGGCGGATTTCTCCTTGACCTTCTCCATCACTTCCCGATTGCCGGAGATGTCGAAGAGCGCCTCGATACTCGCTTCTTCTTCAGAACTGCGGATCAGCTCTTCACCCCCTCTATCCCCCAAAAGGAGGTGAACCGCATTGAGAATGATCGATTTGCCTGCCCCCGTCTCTCCGGTGACGACATTAAAGCCCTTCGAGAAGGAGAGATTCACCTCGTCAATAATGGCAAAATTTCTAATGCGAAGTTCCAGAAGCATAACCGATGAGTAATGAGTTCGGAGTTCGTAGTTCGGAGTTAAAATGATTTAATCTCCGAACTCCCCGCCTGCCAAAGCCTTGTGCGGCGGGCAGGCGAACTCTCAACTCCGAACTGTTCTTACCGTTCACCCCATTTCAGTTTTTCTCTCAGGACCTCAAAATAGTGTCGGTAGGGCGATTTAATGAGAAGGATTTTCTTCTCTGCCTTTTTCACCTCGACCACATCCCCAAACTCCAATATAAACCCCTGCTGTCCATCCAGGGTCAGGTGGACTTCCTGTTGCCTGGATTTCAGAATCGCCCGGACCTCCACATCATCGGGGACCATGATCGGACGATTCGTCAGGGTATGAGGACAGATGGGAGTGATGATGATGCAGTGAAGGGATGGATGGACAATGGGCCCTCCGGCAGAAAGGTTATAGGCGGTTGAACCAGTTGGAGTCGAAATGATCAGGCCATCCGATTTAAACGTGGTTAAATACTCGCCATTGATCGTTGTCTCAAGGTCAATAATCCTGGCCAGAGCCCCCTTATTGATCACCGCATCGTTCAATACAATAAATTCCGCCAGTCTTTCTTCATGGCGGATCACGGCGGCATTAAAAACCACCCTTTCATCGGTCACAAAATCCCCCTGGATCACCCGTTCGAGCACCCGATACAGCTCCTCGAGCGTGATCTCGGTTAAAAAGCCAAGCCCCCCTAAATTGACCCCGAGGATGGGAACCGAATGGCTTCCTACCAGACGGGCCACGCTCAGAAGCGTTCCATCGCCTCCGAGGACAATAATCATTTCGGCATGGGAAGGAATCTCCTCCTTTTTTACCGCATTCAAGAAGGGACTCATCAGGTCTGAGCGGATAGCTCTTAGAATCCCTTCCTCAATATACACTTCGATCCCTCTGGGTTGTAACCACTCCACCAGACGACCGGTAATGGTCACGGCCTCTAACTTATTCTGTTTGGCAATAATACCGATCCGTTTCATCGTTCGCCTCATTGGACCCATGTGTCGTGTCCGTCATCCGTCTCCGGGCAAAATTAAGCAGGCATGATTCGCTGTCTGCTTTTTACATTTGATGGTACATAAGGGAGGGGTCTTTTGTCAAATGAGGGGTATGAATAAAGGATGGAATTGGGAAATGAGACGGCAATGAATGGGGGTGAAAATATCTTCTCTCACCTTTTCACCCCCACGCTCACCAACATGTTTTAGCCAATAATGGCAATCGTTGCTTCTGCTTCCACCTCCTGACCGGCTGACACGCACACTTCCTTGATCACTCCTGTGACCGGAGCGACAATGGGCATTTCCATCTTCATGGCTTCGAGCACAGCCACCTGGTCATCCTCTTTGACCTGATCCCCTGCCTTGACTGAAACAGAAACAATCTTTCCAACCATTGGTACTGTTACAGATGTTGCCATGCGTACCTCCCTCTCTATTGATCTATATCTATTTGCCGTGCCTCATGTCTCCATAGAGGCGCATAACCCGCCCGACTTCGTCAGTCAGGGAAGCCGGATAAAATTTAAACTTAACCGACCCTCATTTGTCAAGTCTTTTTTCTCTAATCCCATTCAATTTTTTCACACCTTCTGAGGGGTTACCTTTAAAACGATTTGATTTTTTAGGTTGAGGAGCTTATAATGTTGAATCAAATAAGATTCCATGAAAAAGGAGGTGACAGGTAGATGAAGAAGACCCTATCTTTGATGCTCTCATTATTCCTGATCGGCATGCTCGTTTCGGCCCTGGCCGGATGCGGAGCGGACATCAAGGCGGAAAATGAGAAGTTGAAAGCGGAGAACACCAACCTCAAGTCGGACAATGATAAGCTGAAACTTGAGGTTCAGAAGTTGAAGGAGGATATCCAGAAGGGCGCCGAGAAGGAGGCAACCATCACTTCTCTCACCGCAGAGAATGAAGCCTTGAAAAAGCAGGTCGAAGATCTGAAGTTGCAACTTGCAAAGAAGAAGAAATAGCCATTCATCCTTCACAAAAAAGGGGAAATCTGCGATCCGAGGGTTTTCCCTTTTTTGATTCCCTCCTGTCCCCCGTATGGATAAGAAAAAAAGAAGATCAAAACATCCAAGGAAAAGAAAGGCCAAAAAGGGGTTCGCCTTCTATATCATCCTCGCCTTTCTCACCTCTGCCTCTATGCTCCTCCTGGCCGGAGCTTTACTCTTCTTCTATTTCTCCCGCCAGCTTCCTGACTTTGCCTCCCTGAAGGAACGAAACATCAACGCTTTCTCCATCGTCTATTCGGAAGACGATGAGGTTGTGGGAAAATTCTTATTGGACAATCGAATTCCGATCACCTATGAGAAAATTCCTAAGCCTCTGATCCAGGCGTTCCTTGCCGCAGAAGATGCCGAGTTTTTTCAGCACAGGGGGGTCGACTATAAAGGAATCGCCCGTGCGATGCTTAAAAACCTCATCGCCGGAAAGATCGTCCAGGGGGGCAGCACCATCACCCAGCAGGTGACCAAGACCTTCTTCCTTACCCCCAAGAGAAGTTTCCTCCGAAAATTGAAAGAGGTCGCCTATGCCTTCGCTCTCGAACGGAATCTGACCAAAGAGGAGATTCTTTCTCTCTATCTCAATCATATCTACCTGGGAAACGGCGCCTATGGAATAGAAGCTGCCGCGGAGAGCTATTTTAATAAACGGGTGGAACAGCTCAATCTTTCAGAGACAGCCCTGCTCGCAGGCCTGGTCAAGGCCCCCAGCCGCTACTCGCCTGTCAACAACCTGACCCGGGCCAGAGAACGCCAGAATTATGTCCTTACACGGATGACCGATCTGGGCTTCATCTCACAGGAACAGAAAGAGAAAGCCCTCCGGACGCCCCTGAAGATCCAGTCGAGGGAGAGCGCCTTCTTCAGCAAAGCCCCTTACTTTACGGAGGTTATCCGTCATCAGGTTGAAAGAAAATATGGGAAGGAGAAACTCTATAAAGAAGGATTGAGAATCTATACGACTCTCGATCTCAACCTTCAGAAAGCCGCACAGAGATCCATCGAGATGGGATTGAGGGAGCTGGATAAGAGACAAGGGTTCAGAGGCCCCATCCAGACGCTCACTTCAGATGAGCTGAGGAACCTCACCCAAAGGAAGAGAAGGACGCTCCAACCCCTTTCATCCAATGAGATCTTCGAAGGAGTGATCCTCTCCAGGGATGACTCCAAAAAACTCTTTACGGTCTGGGTGGAGGACCGGAAGGGAGCGCTTCCCTATGCTGAGATGGCCTGGGCCCTCCAGATCAAACCCACAGCCCATTTCAAGCCCGGCCAGGTAAAGACGCCTGCAGATCTGCTTAAAACCGGAGATGTCGTCCATGTGAGAGTAAAGGAACCGGCAAAGAAAGATCAGCCTCTCACCCTCGGATTGGAACAGGAACCTATTGTCCAGGGAGCCCTGATCTGCACGGATCCGCAAACAGGATATGTGAAAGCCATGGTGGGCGGGCGTGATTTCAGCGAAAGTCAGTTCAATCGTGCAGTCAATTCCCGCAGGCAGCCGGGTTCTGCCTTTAAACCCTTTATCTATGCGGCCGCGATTGAGAAAGGGTATAACCCTTCCACCCTTCTCATGGACTCGCCTGTGGAATTTTCGGATCATGACGGAGGACATTACTGGGCTCCGAAAAATTACGACAAGAACTTTATGGGCCCCATCACCTTCAGAAACGCCCTCGCCCATTCCAGAAATGTGGTAACGGTCAAAATCCTTGAGGACATCGGCATGGGGTATGCCCTCAAATTCATTAAAAAGATGGGAATCGAATCTCCGGTCAAACGGGACTTCTCCATTGCCCTCGGAACCTCTGGAACCTCCATGTTGGAGCTGACCTCCTCTTTTGCGGTCTTTGCCAACGGAGGAGAGCGCATCAAACCCATCTTCATCAAGAAGATCGTCACCATAAAAGGCGAGGTCCTTGAAGAAAATACCCCTTATGTTGAATTGGAGGAGCCGGAGGAGGAAGAGGAAGGAGAAGAGAGCACTCCTGCCGCTCCATCTCCTCCTCCGATCATGAAGGAACGGGCCATCTCTCCGCAGAATGCTTTTATCATCACCCATCTTCTCGAAGGCGTAGTCCAACACGGAACTGGTCAGAGGGCAAAGGTTCTCGGGAGACCTGTGGCCGGAAAAACCGGAACTTCCAGCGATTATGCGGATGCCTGGTTTATCGGATACACCCCTTCCCTCCTTGCCGGAGTCTGGGTGGGTTTTGACGAGAAAACATCTCTCGGAAAGAATGAGACAGGGTCGAGAGCCGCCCTTCCCATCTGGATCTCTTTTATGGATCAAGCATTGAGAGATACACCCGCGGAACCCTTCAGGGTCCCTGATAAGATCGTCCTGTTGAGAGTGAATCTCGAAACAGGAACCCCTGCCGATGGAAGTTCTCCACAAACCATCCTGGAGGCCTTCATCGAAGGAACCTTACCAAAAGGGAAAGAAGAATCGACCTCAGGAACTCCGATAAGGGGGCTGCCCCTCACAGATCCATCCCGACCCGCCACGTCAAACTACTAATCTCAAAAAGTACACAAGGTTGAGGCTGAGGTTGAGGTTAAGGAAGGATTGCAAAAACTTTAGGAGAAATCAATGAAAGATGAGGAATTGAAGCAGATACTCAAAAGCTCTAAGACAGTGGCGGTGGTGGGCATTTCCCCGAAAGAGGACAGGCCCAGTTACGGAGTGGCCGCCTATCTCCAATCGAATGGCTACCGCATCATACCGGTCCGGCCCGATGGCAATACGATCCTCGGTGAAAAGATCTACCGCACTCTGATGGAGATCCCGAAAGAGATTGAGATCGATGTGGTCGATATCTTCCGGAAATCGGAGGAGGTTCCTCCCACTGTGGAAGAGGCGATCCGGCGGAGAGCAAAGATCGTCTGGATGCAGGAGGGAGTGATCCATCAGAAGGCAGGAGAAGAGGCCGAGAGGGCAGGTCTGAAAGTGGTGATGGACCGGTGCATCAAAAAAGAACACCAGAGACTTCTTTAAAACAAAAATTCGAAATCCGAATATCGAAATTCGAAAAAATACCTAATTTCCAATTTTCAAAATTCTAAATTTTTTGGGTCATTTTAATTTTGAGCATTCGTGCTTGTTTCGAATTTCGGATTTCGTGCTTCGGATTTTGAATTTCTTATTCAATACCCCAGGATCGTTCTCCGTCCATTATATCGCTCGATATCGTATTGGGTATTGACATCGACCACATTCAATTTTCCCACGGCCTCCTCCAGAGAAACAGCCGTGATCCGGCCATTTCTCAGGCTGACCATCTTTCCGAAATCCTCTTTGGCAATCAAATCCACGGCCGCAATCCCGAAATACCTTCCCATCCTGCGGTCATAGGCGCACGGAGCGCCGCCCCTCTGGAGATGGCTCAGGATGATGCTTCGTGTCTCTATCTTTGTGGACTCTGTGATCTGATTTGCCAGAAATTCTCCGATCCCGCCCAGGGCTTTATGGCCGAAACTATCAACGCCGTTCTCTTTGATGATCTCGGAGCCTCCGGCAGGTTTTGCCCCCTCGGCGACGACGATGATCTCATAACGGGTCCCTTTTCGATGGCCTTCCATGAGCAATTCGTTCACCCTGTTCACGTCGAAATTGTATTCGGGGATGAGGATGATATAGGCGCCGCTCGATTCTCCTCCTTCCAGGGCCAGCCAGCCTGCATGCCTTCCCATGGTCTCCACCACGAAGATCCTTCGGTGAGAACCGGCTGTTGTTCGAAGGCGGTCGATCTCCTCGGTGATGACATTGAGGGCGGTCTCAAACCCCAGTGTATAATCGGTCCCGGAGAGGTCCTTATCAATTGTCTTTGGAATGCCGACGACTTTCACCCCTTCGCGATGGAGCTTATTGGCCACTCCGAGGGTATCCTCGCCGCCGATAGCGATCAAATAATCAATTTTGAACCGCTCCAGATTTTCAAGAACGGTTTTTGAGCGATCTTTCTTGGGGTCATAGGGATTCGTTCTTGAAGTGCCGAGATTCGTCCCTCCATAGCGATCCCATGTCCTCACCATCTCTTCGGTCAGTGTAAACATCCTAGAAACGGGAGGATCCCCTTCTGATTCGGGTTCGACCAGACCTTTCCAGCCGTCACGGATTCCAATCGCCTCATGCTGAACTTTCCTCACCCGTTGTAGCCTGTCATCAAGCGCTGTCTTGACCACCCATTTGATCGCCGGATTTAATCCCGCACAGTCCCCTCCGCCTGTCAGCACGCCGATTCTTCTTTTTTCCATCGTCTCCTCCTGTCTTGAAAATAGGCTTGGGGTTAGGTAAAGAAGCCCATTTCATTCAATTGAATTTGACGTTTATCGTTGTCGAAGCTCGTATCGAGACTCGTTATTAGAAACTGGATACTCGAGCTTCTTTTCCGAGTTTCTTGCTTCGATACGAGCATCGTCACCGTAAACCTATTTTCTATCCCTCAAACCTATAACCTCTTACAATACGTGATCCGGTCGTTTCCCTCCCAGTAATAATCGGCAATTCTTGCCGCTTCCTCAAATCCTTTTCTTAAATAAAACATTTGTGCCTTCTCATAAGAGGGTATGGATGAGGTGTCGGCAAGAATCATTCTCCCCTTCAATCCTCTTACCTGCTCCTCCAGATAATCTAAAAGTTTTGATCCGATCTTCCGCCCCTGAAGGCCTGGATCGATGACAATCCAGTAAAGGTCGAAAATCCTCTGGGCCATCGGGACAGGACCATAACAGATATACCCCAGCGGCTGGTCTTGATCGTCCACCGCGCAGACGATCCTGTAATCCTTTTGCTCTTCATCTCCGAGCACGAGGTCGATCAATTCCATGGCGACTCCGACCTCTTCGTCGGTAAAAACACCGGTCTCGATCACCATCCGCCGGAGCCTGTCCCTGTCCTTTGAAATCAGCGGCCGAATCTTCATCGCCCCTTTTCCACCACTTTGATCAAACTGTTTGCTGGGACCATCTGGTCAGGAACTCCGCCGTTCAACAAAACCATCTCCTTCATCTTCTCCTTTGGAACTCCAAAAGAACGAAGGGTATTTTCAAGGGTATCTGAAGCCCTTGCATTTTGGATTTTTATCCGGTCGGGCCTCACATCAATTTTTCTAAGATCCGTCAATTCCTTGAACTGTTCCATCGTTGACTCGAAAGTCCCTCTATAATTTTGAAACCGACTCATGTGGGTCAACCCATGGAATATATATACCTTTCGATCTTTTTCAATAAAATAAGACATGACCCGGTATGCCTCTGATTGGGTGCGAAGATCCGAGACAAGCCGATGGGAAGGAAGCCCATTGACCCGTATTGTTTCAGATCTGATCACGCTGGCATTATTCTTAGAAACAAAGGTTCTTGCCGCCTCTCTGGAGGAAGTTTCAGAAGAGATCAAAAACAGAATCAACGCATCCCCACCTTCATTGATAATTTGAACTTGTGAGGGTTTGTTGTTGACTTTCCATTTGACAGGTACGGGGAATTGAAATCGGAGGACAGGATGATAAAACACATCATCAGCCACATACCCCTGCCTCGGGTCGTCTCCATAAATGAGACCATCGATCGTTTTCAGAAAACCGTCTCTGTTCACCCGTAAGTCTTTTAGGTTCAATTTTTCTTGCCACTCTTTTGCCTTTATCCTGACAGCGGATATCCGGTTTTCCGGATTGGGGTGAGTGGAAAACCAGCCTGGCAGTCCACTCCGATCTGATCCCGGGTTTATCCTTTCCAGTGTTTCAAAAAAACCAGCCAACTGCGCCGCATCATAGCCCGCCTTGTTCGAATACTCCACCCCCAAATCATCCGCTTCCCTCTCATTATCCCTGCTGAACCTTAGAAAAAGCATCCCCACACCTAACTGAGCCAGGCTTGTCACAATGGGCGAATCGATAAAGATCGATCCCACTCCTAATCCCAGTTGGGCAAGCTGGGCTTTACTGTACTGCTGGGCGGAATGGCGCGCCGCTATGTGGCCGATCTCGTGTCCCATCACAGCAGCCAGTTCAGCCTCGCTGTTGAGAACACCTAAAATCCCCCGGGTAAAGTAAACATAGCCTCCGGGCACGGCAAAGGCATTGATGACCGAAACATCGAGGATCTTACAATCGTAGGCCAGTTGCGATCGATGAGAGACCTTGCCAATTCGCTGGGCTATCTCTTTGACATAGGCAGCCAGTTTCGGATCCTCATAGATGCCGTATTGTTTTACAATCTCAACATCTGTTTCCCTGCCCAGACTAATCTCATCTCTCTCGCTTAAAAGCATCAACTCCTGTTTGCCCGTTACAGGATTGACTGCACACGACGGAATGAAGAAGAGGAAGCAAATGAGGCTGAATGGGACCATCATCCATCTTATATTTCCCTTTTTCATGACACCCTCCCGATAGAAATAATTATACACCATATGGGCTCTCTGGTAAACTCCCTTGAGATTGGGTATAATTGCAACGAATATCAGGAATGACATCGAATTTGATGAATATCATTCAATACATTCAGAATCAATATTAGGTTCATTCGCTTCTATTCGTGACATTCGATACCATTCGTTTCATTTGATTTTCTTTATGGATAAAAGAACCAGTGGCATCCTTCTTCACATCACTTCGCTCCCCTCGCCTTTTGGAATCGGCGATCTGGGTCCCTCCGCCTATCAATTTGCCGATTTTTTAACTCAGACAAAACAGGGTTTCTGGCAGGTCTTACCCCTCAACCCTACGGACCAGGCTTGTGGAAATTCTCCTTACAGCAGCCCTTCCGCCTTTGCAGGCAATCCGCTCCTCATCAGCCCGGAGCTTCTCACGGAGTCCGGTTTTCTCAAAAAAGGGGAGCTAGAAGAGATCCCTTCATTCCCGGACGGACGCTGTGACTATGCATCCGTGATTCCCTATAAATCAGGTTTGCTCCGCCGCGCCTTTGACTCTTTTAAAACGAGCGGAAAAGAGAGGGATGCCTTTGCAACATTCTGCAAAGAGAATGAGGGGTGGCTGGAAGATTTTGCCCTGTTCTTTGTGATCAAAAAATATTTTAAAGGAAAAGCATGGGGAGAATGGGAAAAAAATCTGAGAAACAGAAATTCAGAATATCTTGAGAGGATCAAGAAAAACCTTCGGGACGAGGTTGAACAGGAGAAGTTTTATCAGTATCTCTTCTTCAAGCAGTGGCTCTCTCTTAAAGATTATTGTAACAAGAAAGGAATTCTATTGGTCGGTGATGTCCCCATTTATGTTAATCATGACAGCGCCGATGTCTGGACCCATTCCGATATTTTCAATCTAAATGAAGAGAAGAGGCCGTTATCAGTCGCAGGCGTTCCTCCTGACTACTTCAGCAAGACCGGTCAGCTCTGGGGAAATCCAACGTTTCGCTGGGATCGCCTCCAAAAGACGGGTTACCAATGGTGGTTCGATCGTATTTCCCATAATCTCCGTCTTTTTGATGTGTTGCGTCTCGATCATTTCAGGGGTTTTGTCGGCTTCTGGGAGGTTTCATCCACGGAGACAACCGCTGTAAATGGCAAATGGGTGGAAGCTCCAGCGGATGATTTCTTTTCAGCCCTGCTTAAAAAATTTTCGGCCTATTCCTTCATCGCAGAAGATCTTGGAATCATCACGCCTGATGTGAAAGAAGTGATGGACCGATTCGGTTTTCCGGGCATGCGGGTTCTTCAATTTGCCTTTGGAGAAGATTCACCGACTCATCCCTATCTCCCTCATAATTTCATCCCCAATACCATTGTCTATACGGGCACCCATGACAACAATACGGCAAGGGGATGGTTCGAAAATGATATTTCCCCGGAGGAGAAAAAGAGGATATTCCGGTATCTGGGAAAAGAAGTTTCCTCTGCTGAGCTACCGATCGAACTTATCCGCCTTGGCATGGTATCCGTGGCCATTACGGTTATGATCCCTGTGCAGGATATCTTGGGATTGGGTGAAGAGGCGAGGATGAACCATCCATCCACCTTGTCGGGGAATTGGGAGTGGCGGCTTCTGCCGGACCAGTTGACCTCTTCCCATGCGGAAATGCTCCTTGAATTAACCACGATTTATGGAAGATGTGTTTAGGGGGAAAGGAGAATCATTATGAAAAAATGGTGTAAACTCATCATCGCACTGACCCTTCTCTACTTTTTAAGTGCCGGTTGCGCTTCAACCTCACAAGAGACTGGGATTCGATGCCCGAAGTGCGGGGACTTCTTTAAATCAAAACAAGGGGCTGAGACTTTTGAGGAGATGAGACATGGTCGAGGCGAGACAAGAAGGTAGGGCTTTTATTTTGTGCTCTGTTTCTTAAATTCCATCAGGGTCAGTGTTTTATAGCTTCCGGAAGAAATGTATTTAAGGATGATCAGAAATAATTCCGGATTGACATAGCCGGGGATGCTTGTGATCTTCTCTCCACCCGACTCAAGGAACCATGAGGTGGGAAGACTTCTCACATAATAGGTAGAGGCAATCTTCTTTTCCTTATCTACATCGACTCGAATGGGAATAAAATTTGTGGTCAAGAATCTGGAAATTTCAGGTTGAATGAAGGACTCCGCCTCCATTTTCTTACAATAAGTTCACCAATCCGCATGAAAATTGAGGAAAATCTTCTTGTTCTCCGCTTTCGCCTTCTTTAACCCATCCTGATAAGACAGCCACTTGATCGGTTCGGCCTGAGTCAAAACAGGGATGATTAGAAAAAGAATGAGCGTAAGGATGGATTTCTTCATAATCTTCTTGCTCTGGAGCCGGCGCGGGGATTTGAACCCCGGACCTACTGATTACGAATCAGTTGCTCTACCACTGAGCTACGCCGGCATTTAGCCTAAGTTAGAGTGGGACATTTACTCTTATTTATCATTTTTTAGAATGCCCGTCAATCTTCATTAAAAAATGCAAATTTTAAAGTTGACCAGTAATTTAATTCGTGCTAATGTTCCTTTCGTAAGTTAAAGAGGGACAAAATATGGAACCCATTACAAAGAAAGATTTGACCGATGCCCTTATTGAATTTTATGGGGAACTGATTGAACCTCAATTTAATAAAATCGGCCAAAAACTCGAAGAACATGATAAAAAATTTGCTGACCTCTCAGACCACTTTGACCAGATTTATCAAAGGCTGGATCGACTCGAAACAGAATATTATACCATTACGATTGCCCTTCAGAGAATAGAGGAACGACTGGATCGGGTGGAAGGGCAGTTGGGTAGGATGGAAGGGAAATTGGACAAAGAAATCGCTCTCAAAGAACGCCTAGAAAAAGAGATAACCGATTTAAAACAAAGAGTTTTCATCCTTCAGAGTCGTATAGAAGAGTTGGAAAATAATCTTAAAACCATATCGTAAAGAGGAAATGACCAACCATTTTGCTAAAAAGATATCTCCTTCCCCTCTTTATAACCATCGGAATCATCCTCATCCTGTTTACCCAGATCTCGATCAAAGACCTTTATCGCCTTCTTATCAATGTGGATCCGTTCTGGGCTGTTCTGGGATCAATAGCCTATCTCCTCGCCATCTTCCTCCGTGCTTTAAGATTCAGATGGCTGATCCACTCCAGGGAAATTCTCCTTACGGAACTTTTTAAAATCACCGTCTTCTACCATTTAGCCCTGATGGTGCTCCCCTCCAAATTGGGGGAACTCTCTTATCCCTATTTCTTAAACAGACGGAGTGGATTGGGCATGACAGAAGGCCTGGCTTCCTTGATCGCATCCAGGGTCTACGATTTCTTTATCGTCCTGATCATCTTTTTATTTGCCATCATTGGATTCCAGCGATTCCTCCAAATCAACCTGCCCCTGACGATTCTCTTCTCTCTGCTCCTGACCCTCTTCGTCCTCTTCGTCTTCTTCTATATGAGCCACTTTTTGAGATGGGGCTCCTCTCTTATCGGAAAAATGGCGGGGTGGACGGGTTTAAAAAATAGTAAAACCCTCCTTTGGACTCAAAGAAAAATCCATGAGATCGCAGAAGATTTTTATGCGATTAAGGCAAGAAAGACTTATTATTCGGTAAGCCTGGCAAGCCTGGGGTCATGGGTGATGATCTTCTCCGTATTTTATGCTTTTATGAGAGGATTCGGGGTTGAAATCTCATTTTTAAAGGTCGTATTTGGATCAACCATTGCGGTCATCGCCAATGCTTTACCGATCAGCGGGCTTGGAAACTGGGGAACGCTCGAGGCGGGATGGGCGGCCGGGTTTCTAATTGTTGGACTTTCCAAAGAAGAAGCCATCGCCACCGGTTTCGGGGTTCATATTCTGATCTTTTTGGTCTGCGCCCTAATTGCTCTCATCTGCTGGGCCTCAATCAATCTATTCGGACAGGGACAGAAACAATAAAGCCCTCCCCCTTGTTAAAGAACAAGCAATAGGAGGGCTTTCCGAATCATGACTGCAACAGAGGCAAAATCTCAGACCCTCTGGCTGACATTTCGTTTGGAGGCTTTCAAAGGATTCAGCTTGAAGGTGTCTTCCTTCACTTCCTTTTTGATGTGTGTGGCGAAATTACAGGTTCCCTTTGTCCATTTCAGGCTGGGTTCGCAATAGGTCTTGCAATAAGAACCTGCCTCATAGGTCACCACTTGGTCACATCCTTTACAGGACTCCACGATGGGATAACACCTCCCACCGTTGTATGAACAGCCATTCTTCTTCATGAAGATGCATTCTGTTCCTGGCTTGATGGTTTGACAAACCATGTCGATCTACCCCCTTTCATTATGGATTGGTTTTTAAAAGTCATTGAAAATAAAGAACTTTTTCTAATTCCTCGCAAAACCCAAAAAAAAGAGTTACCATTTTGGGGTAACTCGTCTTGGTACAGAACCAACCGAGATGAATTTAATTTAATATAAAGATTGATGTTTGTCAAGTGGATTTTATGAGATTTTATGAGATTTCTAAAAAAATCTGAAATCTCTGATTACACTGATTAGGAACAGATTACACGGATATGAAACCCAATAAGAGACCGTTGGCAATCTCAATTTTTATATTTCTGGTTACAGTTCCTCTTGGAAGTAGCCTTCCGGTTCATGCCTCCTCAAAGAGAATGGAAGATCCCCTTTTCTGGGTCAGGGCAATCAAGCATCCGGACCGCCTTCTTTTAACCCCTTCTGAGATTCATAAGATGAATGAAGCGAACCTGAAAAAACCAGACCTTCTTCTCTGCAGAGTAGAAGATATGAAGGAGGAATGGACCCGGGAAGAGATTCTCGCTTTTTTTAAAGAGGATTGGGAGGGATTTGGAAAGACTGACCAGATTCGCTATGGGAAGCAGGGAATCCCTCTCGATGATCCCTTCTGGAATGGGATAAAGGAAAAGTTGAACCAGGGCCGCTTAAAAGAGCAGAATCAACTCCTGTTTGCTTTGACTACTCAGCGAACCGATATCCGCGTCTTCCCCACTGATGAAGTTTCGATGAAAAATCGAACCAGCCATGAGTTCGACCTGTTCCAGCATTCCGCCATCGCCCCAGGGTCGCTGGTTGGCATTTATCACTTCAGTCAGGATAACCTCTGGGCTTATGTACAAGCTCCCTTCATTCGCGGATGGATTCGGACGAAAGATCTGGCCATGGCAAAAGGCAAAAACGATGTCTTCGGCCAGGGTGAGACCAAAGAGCCGCTGGTCATTACGGGCAACTTTGTCAGGATCTTCGCTGACCCCCTCTTCCGGCAACCGGCCTTTTCCGCTCAGATGGGAACCGCCTTTCGCATCCTCCACTTCCCTGACCAGTCAAAACCCTCCAAACCCCATTATACAATCTCAATCCCTTTCAAAGAGGCAGATGGCCGGCTGACCCTTGGAAATGGATATATCCCTGCAAATGAGGATGTCCATTACGGTTTTCTCCCCTATACTCAGAAAAACCTGGCACAACAAGCTTTTAAGATGCTCCACCAGCCTTATGGCTGGGGAGAGATGTCCGGGGGAAGGGACTGCTCGCGGTTTATTATGGACCTTTTCAACACCTTTGGAATTCTTATGCCCCGAAATTCCAATCTCCAGGCGAAAATGGGAATCCCTCTTGGAGCATTGGAAGGAAAGACGATAGAGGAGAAGAAGAAAATCTTAGACCGGGCCGTTCCACTGGCCACCCTCCTCCGGATGCCCGGCCATATCATGCTCTATCTCGGCAAACATGAGGAGAAACATTATGCCATCCACAGCATCTGGGGAATTCAAAAGAAGGGACCTTCTGGAATCCAGACTCAGAAAATTGGAAAAGTGGTCGTCACCGACTTAGGTCTTGGCAAAGACGGTCCCCACGGATCCTTACTCCACCGCCTCACCGAAATCCAGCTCATCGGCCCCGATTCCGTAATAAAAAATGAGGGAAGATCGGGGGAAAATCCGATTTGACAAACCCTGCAAATCAGCTTAAAATCGGTTAAAAATCGGAGAAACAATAATCAAAGAAGGAAGCAATTTTAAAGGATATAGGTAACACTTTAGCGCTTTGAAAAAGCTTTATAAAATCCCTCCCTACCTCCCTTTTTCAAAGGGAGGAGAGCTACTTCTCCCCCTTTGAAAAAGGGGGATTGAGGGGGATTTAGGGTTTTACGATATCTTATCAGGCCTCTTTTTCAAAAAACTAAAGTGTTACAGATATCGGATGATTATCATTGGGACAGTGAATGTGTTAAAAATGGCGGGAGGTGAAAAAAATGAAAGCAACCGTAAAGCATATCGTTAAAAAGGTTACCCTGGAATTGATCTATGATGTCGTGGATGAAAGGACAAAAGAGTTGAAGGATGAAATGAAGGAAATGCGGGCAGAATATCGTGAGGAGTTTAAAACGGTGAAGGAAGATATTAAATCGGTCAATTCCCGCATCGACCAGATCCATACAAGATTAGACCAGATTATGCTTATGCTTACCGATATTAAGAGACAGGGCTAAAACATGTAAAAGGGAACCGTCTTCTATAAAAAGGGCTGTATACTTTATTGACACACGTTAAAAAAGAAAGGAACTCTCATGAAATTTAAATTGATCCTTATTTTATGTTTATTCTCCCTGCTCGCCTTTCCCTTTTACTCAGTTGCCCAGCCAAAAGACCCCGGCAAAGTCTACAAAGTGGCGATTCTTCCGTTTATCATCCACAGCCAGGAGAATCTCGATTACCTGAGGGAAGGAATCAATGACATCCTGACCTCACGGATCACCGTGGAAGGAAAGATCATTGTCGTCGAGCGAACTCTGGTAGAGAGAATCCTCTGGGAGATGAGGCCCATTCGTCTTGACGAGGCTGTGGCAAAACAGGTCGGAACCAGGGCCGGAGCGGATTATGTGGTTCTTGGAAGCATCACCAAGATCGGCAATTACATCAGCCTCGATGCCCGGCTCATCCCCATCACCGAGGATAAGCCTCCGCTTGGCGCCTATACCCAGCACAAGGGCATTGATGACGTGATGACCAAAATCGGGGACTTTGCGCAGGATATCGGATTCAGAATCATCGGCCGCCGTGCTACGGCGGCTCGCCCATCTGACACAAGGCATTCTTCCATCATTCAACCCGGAAGAGATATCGGAAGGGTCGGCCCTGAAGGGCTGGGCTTCAAAAAAAGCCAGACTTTCGACTTCGAAATCAAGGGCCTTGATATCGGCGATGTGGACGGAGACAAAAAGAATGAAGTGGTCGTAATGGATCACCACAACATCTATGTTTTTAAATACGATGGAGATAAATTGAGCCTCTTTCGGAAGATTGAGGCGGGATATCAGCATAATTTCCTCACCCTCGATGTGGCTGATGTCAATCGAAATGGCTTTGCGGAAATTATTGTCACTTCTGTTATTGAGGATAATTTACAATCCTTCATCCTCGAATATGAACAGGGGGAATTCAGGACGATCACCCGAAAAGCGGGCTGGTTCTTCAGGACGCTGGAGCATCCCAAAGACGGATCTATCCTAATAGGACAGCAGATGGGTTCCGACGGCCTGATAAGCGGGTCTATTTTCAAATTTGCCTGGAAAAAGAATTCGTTTGAAAAGGGGCCTAAGATGCCATTCCCCAAAGAGACCAAAATCTTCGGCCTGGCAATAGGAGAGGTCAGGAAATCAGGGATAACGGATATCCTTCAGCTTGATGATGCCGGCAAGTTGAGGGTGCTCTCTTCTGATGGCATGTTTGTCTGGAAGGGCCGAGGAGATTTTGGCGGAACGAACAATTTTTATGAGACATTCAAGAAACAAGATGACGTTTACAGAGCAGGGTCAGCCCCTGCCTGGCGTGTCTACCTTCCGGGAAAGATCGTTGTAAAAGATCTGGACAGAGATGGTCTCAATGAGGTCATTATCAATAAAAACCAATCATCGGGCCTGGGGGTTTTCGAAAAGGCAAGAAGTTTTGGAAACGGAGAGATTCACAACCTGGTCTGGGAGCAAGAAAGTCTCGTCTCCAACTGGAAAACAAGAGAATTAGAAGGATATATTGCCGATTATCAGGTGAAGGATGCGGATAACGATGGAAATGATGAACTGGTTGCGGCACTCGTGGAATCCCACGCATCAGGCGCCATCGGCGGAAAAGGCACCAGCCAGATTCTGTTCTTTAAGCTGTTTTAATTGATGGTGGTAAGAATCGTGTCCCCCGATCTGTCGGGGCAGGCGTGTCACGTGGCCGGGGGATGTTGGGGCGAACATGGAAAAAGGTAAAATTAGACAATAATTGTGGAGGTATAAATATGTCTATACGAACATTTACAGCCATTCTTCATAAAGAAGACGATCTTTATGTCGCGGAGTGCCCGGAGGTTGGCACTGTAAGTCAGGGATATACAATTGAGGAAGCAATTACAAACTTGAAAGAAGCTACAGAATTATACCTCGAAGAGTTTCCATTGCAAGAAGTCCCAAAACCCCTAATGACAACATTTGAAGCAACTGTATAAATGTATAAATTAAAAAGAATCTCAGGAAAAGAAACAATCCGAAGGTTGGAGAAGCTTGGATTTTCTGCAAGGACAAAAGGTGATCATCACATCTTTTTTAAAGAAGAGATTGAAGAAATAATTAATCTACAACCGCTCGGAGATGGAAAGGCAAAAGCCTATCAAGTAAAACAGGTTAGAACAATCATCTTAAAATACAAACTTCATCAAGAGGTCTACAATGCAAAAGTATAAGTATGAACTTATAATTTTTTGGAGTGACGGGGACAGGCGGTACATCGTTGAGGTTCCAGAACTTCCCGGATGCATGGCCGATGGCTTAACCTATGAAGAAGCAATCGACAATGCTCAAGTGGTTATTTCAGAATGGATGGAGACTGCGCTGGGTTTGGGAAGGGAAATACCGAAACCAAAGGGGAAACTTGCCTATGCTTGATCTCACCCCAATTGAGCCATTTTCTTACAAAATAACCACAATAATAACCCTCTCCCCTGGCGCTTGCCTGCACGAAGCGTTTCGGCGAAGGCAGGGGAGAGGGCGGGGGTGAGGGGGAACATCTGATGATCAAAGAATTAGACACCGTTGTGCTCACTACCGATTTGCCGGAATATGGCCTTGAACGTGGCGACATCGGAACAGTTGTACTGATTCACGATAACAGTAAAGGATATGAGGCTGAGTTTGTGACCCTTGACGGTGAAACAATGGGGGTTGTTTCACTCTTTCCGTCACAAGTTCGCCCAATCGGCCGCCGTGAGATCGCACATGTGAGACCCGTCGAAAGCTTTCAACAACAAAGTTGATGGGATGGGAGAGGTAAAATTGGGGCACATCTTCAGGGCCTGTTGCCCAAACCAACCATTTGCCCTTCGACAGGCCTGTCCTCTCCGAGCCAGCCTCCGGCCCTGTAGGGCCTATGGCCCGGAGGGAGGCTCTTCTGAGCTGGAGACTGAACAAACTTTACGCCCTTCGAGAGCCTCAGGGCGAACGGCTAATTGCGACACAGTCTCCCGGGGGAAGGGATTTACGGTGGGCGGTAAATTTCTAAATCGGGATTTGGGATTTATATGAGACTTGACCAGATCATGCATATGCATGCAGAGATTAAAAGACAGTGATAAGCATGGACCCCATTTAAATCGGAGGGTAAAAATATGAAGATAAAACTTCTAACGCTCAAAAAAAACCATATTGTATTGGTTCTGGCTCTTTGGTTTGCTATCTTTACTGCCCCTGATAATATTTTCGGACAGGAGAAGAGAGAAACTCAGGAAACAAGAGAGAGATTGATCAGAATAGAAGAACGCATGGTAACCAAAGAAGAGCTGAAGGCTGAAATTAAAGATGTCAG
>JAGXTA010000049.1 GCA_018333535.1 Deltaproteobacteria bacterium
GTATTCCTTGAGCTTGCCATTGGGTTGCATCCATCCCCAGGCTTTGCATAAAGCTCTGGAGATATGGGACCTCCCTTTCCCGTAGAATTGAGAAATCGTCCTCTGGATGAAGCAAATGTCTTGAGGCTCAATATCCCGGCACCGGTACCGGAAGACGACTGACTCCATAACGCTCTCCTTGCTCCTGGAGAACGTTATACAACATTGTTGAATCTGACGCCAGCTTTTTCTTTATTCGGTTGTCAAAGAGCTTTTTTCAAAGAGCTAAAGTGTTACGAAAAATGAAAGGAGGAAACGAATATGTGTAAGACAAAGAAAGCCTTATTAATTACCCTGATCATTGGATCCCTTATTATTGGAGTTGTTCGAACCACTTGGGCTGGACCAGCAGAGGACACAGCCCAGATGGCCGAGCAGTGGTTTAAGTATTTCTATGAAGGGAACGCCGAGGCAATAGCCAATCTCTATGCTCGTGATGCAAGCTTCTGGGGGTTTCTTAATCCTTTCCGGCTTGAGGGCAGAGATGCGATCCGGACCTTTTATGCTGGTACCTTCAAGATGTTCCCGATCCGTGTTGTTGTTAAGAGATATTTCTATAACCAGGTTTATGACAGCACAGTTGTAAGAAACTATTACTTCACAATGACTTTAGGTGATTCTAAAGGCAATGTGAGGAACTATCATGGTCGCTCAAATATTGTGTATATGATAGTGGACGGACAAAGGGTGATTGTTACTCACCACACCTCTTTACTACCCTCTCCCCAATAGCCAAAGAAAGGGCGATTAAAAAAGGGGACAGGCTACTTTTTGGCATCAGAAATTTTCAAGAAAGTTGCCTGTCCCCTTTTTCTTAATTTTTAAAGTCTCTTTTCTATTTCCTTATAAACCTTTTTTTTCTGTGAATGATACCGAGCACCCAAACCTCTTCATCCACAATTTTGAAGACCACCCGATAATCCCCAACCCTTAACTTCCAATAGCCACGGAGTGTTTGGGGAGCACTTGGACATCCAATCACACTCGGTTAGCATTTTATTCACTTATGAACACCTATAGGAAAAGGGGGGTATAAGTTTTTTTAAGTATTTTTGGCGTTGACTTTTTTGAATTAGGTTTGTACAATATGCTCAATTTGTACCAATTGAAGGAGTTCTTGATGAAAAATATCGTTTCCATTAGCAACGCAAGGAAGGAGCTTCCAAAAATAATTAGGGAAATAGAGAAACATCCTGAAGCCATTTTCATGATTACAGTCCGCGATGAGGCTGTTGCTGAGATTCGGTCTGCACGGACGATGGTGGAGCCAGGAGAAGCGGTTCAAAAATTGCTTCGCCTCAGGAAGAAACTGTCTTCCGGGGTGAAAGAGCAATCCAGAGAGCCTATTTCCAAAAGAGTCAAGGACTATCTTTATTTGAAGGGAAATGGATGATCGAATTTCCTGGCAATCGAGCCTTCTGCGATACATCCTTTTTGTTTGCCTCTCTTTATCCCAAGGATATTAATTATGAGCGGGCAGGTCAAATCCTTGAGGAAGCTTTGAACCAGAAGATTTCTCTCTGGACAACGTGGGATATTATTAGCGAAACCGTCACCCTCCTTCTTTATCGATTTAACTCAAAAGCAGCGATCCGGTTTCTGGACGAGATCAAGCCCGTTCTCAGGATCATTTACTACGATGATTCGGTCCGAGACGAAGCTGAACGAATATTTCGTCTTTTTAGTAAGGACAAGAATCTTTCTTTTTGCGATGCCATCTCTTACGTTGTGGTAAAAGTAATCCTCAAGGATATTGTCTGCATCAGTTTTGATGAAGACTTCTCCCGTCTCTCCCTCAGAGTTATCTATTGAGCAAAAAGGGCTTGGAGGATTTAAAGATTGTAGCCTGCCCCCTTTTTCTTCATTCTAATCGTTGTAATCATTTCATAATCCGTGTAATCAGAGATTTCTGGGCTTTTTCAGAAATCTCATTTATTGTTCTTGACAATCCATACCCGAACCCAACATATAGAATTATTTCCTTGAAGATGACCTGAAGGCTCCTATAGAAAGCGATCAAAGTGATAGTGATCTCCAATAATGTCCAAAGAGGATTGAACCGGGGTGGTTCCGATAGTTCAGTCAGAGGCGAGGTCTCAAGAAGGCCCACCCTGCTACTGATAGCGGCTGCTACAGGTTCAAAAGTCCGCAATAAAGCTTTTGGAATAAAATTACCGCTCTTAGGATATCCCGCCATCGGTCTTGGAATGATCTCTGCTCTTACCCCTGATCAGTTTCATATTCAGCTTGTCGACGAAGCCAACGAACCCGTTCCCTATGGGAAAAAAGGGGACCTGGCGCTCATCGTTGGCCTGACCCATCACATGCCAAACGGTTACGTAATTGCTGACCGTCTGCGCTCTGAGGGGACGAAAGTCATATTGGGCGGTATGCATGTGACCGCACTTCCTGATGAAGCATTAATGCATGCCGATTCTGTCATTGTGGGTGAGGCCGAAGCAGTGTGGAGGGAGATTCTCGAAGACTTTGTTAAGGGATCGCTTAAGAAAAAGTATTTCGGCCGGGAGGTGAATCTTGCCGAGCTTCCTCCTATGAGGCGCGACCTGTTCAATAAAAAATTCTACTATCCGGGTCAAATCCTTGAGACCACACGGGGCTGTTCCGTGGGTTGCGTTTTTTGCGGTGTGCAGAATTTTTTTGGCACAAGATTCCGGGTTCGCCCGCCCGAGGCCATTCAAAGGGAATTGATGGCTTTATTCGGACCAAGGCCGCCGCAGACGCGATGGAAGAAGTGGTTGGCTCGACACTGGCACCCTGATATCCCCTATTTTGTGGAGAGACGACTTCTTTATGTGATGGACTCCAATTTTATCTCAGATCTTGGTCATGCCCGTGCTGTATTGAAGGTTTTCAAGGAATGCGACCTCCGGTGGTTCGGCCATGCAAGTTTCAATCTCATGCGGGATGATAAACTGGTTGATCTTTTGGCCGATTCAGGATGTTTAGGCGTAAACATCGGCTTCGAATCACTTTCACAAGCAAATATCGATCATATGCATAAGTTTCCAAATAAAACCGCTGAATATGCCGAATGTATCAAGCGTCTCCATGAGCGCAAAATCGGAGTGATGGGCACCTTTATTGTTGGCTTTGACGAAGACACCCCGGAGGTTTTTAACCAGATCGTTGACTTTGTCATGGAAAACCGGTTGGAAACAGCCTTTACATTGATTCTCACTCCCAAACCTGACACCATGCTTTTTAATCAAATGAAAACCCAGAACCGCATATTCAGTCACAACTGGCGCGATTACGATGAAGGCACAGTCACTTTTATCCCGAAGAACATGACTCCAAGGCAACTCCATTCGGGGATGAGATCGGTATGGAGTCGCGTCTATTCATGGCGGGGAATATGGCGAAGGGTTATGACCAAACCCAGGGTGCGGCCTTTCTTCTACCTACCGATGAACCTGGGATTTAATAGGTGCACTCGCTTGATATGTTCTGAAAAGATTTGGCCTGCTCCTAACCTGGAACAGCATCTTAATGCTGGGACGGCCGGATCATCTCAGTGAATATGCCTAAAGCGCTTCTTATTCATGCAACCGATAAATCACTCCTCGTGGCGGAACAGCCGCCGATCCCATTCCCGGTACTTGGCCTGATCACAGTAGCCACACTATTCCCCAGGGGTTGGGAGGTGGCGGTGATAGACGAAAGCATGGAAGCTGTTGATCTGGAGGCCAGCGCTGACCTGGTGGGAATATCAACCCTCACTCTTGACGCTTACCATGCTTATGAACTGGCCGACCACTTCCGCGCCAGAGGAATACCCGTTCTGATGGGCGGCATGCACCCATCCGCCATGCCGGCGGAGGCTTTGAAACACGCCGATGCCGTGGTAGTGGGTGAAGCCGAGAATGTCCTTGACCGTGTTTTGTCAGATTTCAAGGATGGCAGGATGCATGGCGCTTATAAGAATGAAAATCTTCCGGACCTTGCTGACGTGCCGCGGCCACGGTTCGACCTCCTTCATCCCAGGCATCGCTATTTTCTTCACTCCGTGCAGGCAACGCGCGGCTGCCCTCGTGACTGCGAGTTCTGCTCTGTCACGCCATTCTTCGGGCACCAATACCGATTGAGGCCGGTGAAGGAAGTGATTGCCGACCTCCAGGCCTCGTTTGAAGAGGCCCGCTCAAGGACGGTCTTCTTTGTCGATGACAACATCGCCGGCCGGGCCGATTACGCCAGGGAATTATTTGAGGCGCTGATACCCCTTAAGATAAAATGGGGAAGTTTTGCATCCGTAACGATGACCCGCGACCGTAAACTGATGGAGTTGGCGGCGAAATCCGGATGCATCGAACTCTTTATCGGTTTCGAATCCCTCTCACAGAACAATCTGGATCGCTCCAACAAGTCGTGGGTTCGTGCCGACAGGATGCAAGAGTACATTAAGATTTTTCATCATTACGGAATCATCGTTGAAGGCGCTTTCATCTTCGGCCACGATGAAGACCGTAAAGATGTCTTCCGCAGAACTGTCGATTTCGTCCAAAAGCATAGCGTTCAGGTGCCCGTGTTCGGTATCCTCACCCCTTATCCTGCGACCCGGCTCAGAGCCAGACTTGATGTGGAAGGCAGGCTACTGCCGGAAGCCACGGACTGGCGACTCTACGACGGTTCGCATGTCCTGTTTAAACCCGCTCACATGACGCCGGAAGAACTTGAGGAGGGTTTTCTTTGGGCCAAGAAATTCTGTTGTGCGCCTCGTTCCATCTTCGGCAGGATGTTCCGTGCGCCACGAGCGAACTGGCTTACGGCGGTGGGCCTTAACTTCTCCATGCGCTCTGGCAGGATGCAGCAGATAAAGGATCGTTGGCCACGTTCCAAAGGTCCGCTGGCCAAACCTGGGACATGGTGAAACGGGACGTTATCCCGTTTCATAGTCCATATTCTTTGACAGCCATCTCTCTCATCTTGAACTTCTGGACTTTTCCCAATGGGGTCATTGGGTACTCTTTGACGAATTTTATGTATCGGGGCAGGTGGGACTCCGGAAGTTTTCCTTTGGCATACTTTAGAATCTCCTCTTCAGAGGTCGAAGCTCCCTCCTCCAGCTTAATCCAGACTGCAATCTCTTCTCCTAACGCTTTATCAGGAACTCCAAATACCTGGGCATTCGATATTCCCGGAAAGGCAAATAAGACTTCTTCGATCTCCGAGGGATAGATTGTCTCCGTTCCTTTTTGGATGACTTCTTTCAATCGTCCAGTGATCCTCACATAACCCTTCTCATCCATCGTGGCCAGATCTCCGGAATGGAGCCAGCCCTCCCGATCAATGGCTTTCTCTGTGGCTGCGACCATTTTATAATAACCCTTCATATTTAATCCCCGCGCGCAGAGTTCCCCTGCGATTCCCGTTGGAACCTCCTCCCCGGTCTTGGGATCCATAATTTTCACCTCCACATTGGGAAGGGGTCTCCCCACGGTCGAGACGCGCAATTCCAACGGATCATCGGGTCTCGTTTCTGTAATCCAGGAAGAAGACTCCGTCAGTCCATAACCGAGAATGATCTCCCTCACCCCCATTTCTCCGACCACCCTTTTCATCACCTCCAGGGGGCACTGAGCGCCTCCCATGATTCCGGTTCGAAGGGAGCGGATATTAGTTGTGGCATATTGGGAATGCTCCATCAGGCTCATGAAAGCTGTCGGAGAACCATAAATGGCTGTACAATGCTCCTTTTCAATGGCTTCGAGAATCTTTCCCGGTTCAAACGTTTCGGAAGGAAGGATGACTGTTGCTCCTTTGATGATGGCCGCAAGGGTAACACAAATGCATCCAAACATATGGGAAAGAGGAACGGAGAGACAGAGCCTGTCTTTCTCGGTCAGTTTCTGGATCTCCGCACTGGCAAGGGATGTATTGATAATTCCAAAATGCATGGACATCACTCCCTTGGGGGCTCCGGTCGTCCCTGAGGTGTAGAGGAGGGTGATGACATCTTCGTCATGACAGGATCGCTGTTGTTCGGTCAAAACCTTATCAGGGACCTCCCTGCCCATCTCAGAGACTTCCCTCCAGTTGAGCATGCCGTCCAATCTTCGATCCGATATGAGGATGAGATGCTTTAGTTCCAGGAGCGCCGAAGAGTTTAATAGTTCCGGGGAAGGACCTCCAACCTCCGGAAGGAGCTGACGGATGATCTCTACATACTCAGATCCTTTCAACCCTTCGGTCATGACGAGAGCTCTTGAATCCGATTGCTTGAGGAGATATTCAAGTTGCTGGAGCTGGTAATTGGTATCGACGCTGATTAAGACCACCCCGATCTTTGTTGCCGCAAACTGTGTGACGATCCATTCCCAACGATTGGGGGCCCAGAGGGCAAGATGATCGCCTTTCTTCAAACCGAGCTTTAAAAAACCCTTGGCGAGTTGATTGACGCGATTCAAAAATTCTTTGTAGGTTAACCGCACCCCCTTCGAGACATCCACCAGAGCTTCATTCTCCGGAAATCTCGAAGCTACCCCTTCAAGAAGTTCTCCTATGGTTATTTTTAATGGATCCATTTTTGCACCCTCCTGATTACATAGAAAATAGAAACGAATAGCACGAATGATAGCTAATGACACGAATAGGGTTTATTCGTGGGATTCGTTCGTAGTAGTCATTTTCATCATTCGTGGGAGCCCTTCGGGCATTATGAATTACAAATATAACGATTTAGGGTAGGAAGTCCAATATTTTTTTTGAGATTTCTGAAAAAGCCCAGAAATCTCTGTGATTAAGAGAGCAAAAGGTAATTTTTCAGAGCTCTCTATTTAGGGATTCGACATCTTCGCTTTTTGTGCTATAGTCTATTCCGATTAGACAACCCAAAAGTTATTTAAACCATCTATAATTGATGGATTCATAAAAGGTCTGAACAGACTATTTTCTGTCATTCCTGCACAAGCAGGAATCCAGTTTTTTATGTTGTTAGAATTCTCTGGATTCCCGTTTTCACGCCTGCGCGCTGAAGCGCTACGGCGCGCAAGCACGGGGATGACCACTTTTTACGATGTCATCTTAATTGATCGGGAGGGAAAGATGGACGAAAAACTTAAGGAGGCGTTTCACAAGATTTATGAGGCGGAGGCAAAGGCGGCGCTCCGATTAAAAATCTTTGCCAAGAAGGCGGACCAGGAAGAGCTTCCTCAAATGGCAAAGCTCTTCCGCGTGATCGCTTTCAGCGAAGAGATTCATGGTGAGAGGGCGCTCCGAATACTCAGAGAGATCAAAGACACCGACACAAATCTTAAAGAAAGTTTCCAGTCGGAAACAAGCATTGCAGGTGTGGCCTATGAAAATTTTGTCGAGCTTGCGGAGGAGAAAGGGGATACAACATCATCGCTGATCTTCTCCAATTCGAGAGATGTAGAAGAGGGCCACGCCAAACTCTATAAAATGGCGATCAACCACCTGATCGGAGAACGGGAGACCATTTATTATGTGTGTCAGGTGTGCGGTTATGTGGCGGACGGAGTCTGTCCCGAAACCTGCCCGGTCTGTTCAGCCCCCAAAAACCAGTTTGTGGAGTTTAAATGAGAGAGAAAATGATATTCGACATTGAGAATCGCCATTTCTTCCTGAAACTTTCCCTTCCCTGATTTTAGAAAAAGGTGTATATTTTAAGCGCAAAGTCCTAATGGGGATAAGTTTCAACCCTGATGAATAATTCATCCTGTAAATTATCTCCATTCTATATAATAATGTAGAAGCAGCACAAAAAAAACGTTGGGCTGCAAGAAAAGGGATCGACTTGAAGGACTTTACAAAACCAATACCGCAAGCCCTCCTGAACATCGAAGAGAAGAACCGATCGAATCTCTTCGCATGGCGCGGTCAGTTTTCGCCGCAACTGATCGAATGCCTACTGGATGCATATTGCCTGCCGGATTCCATAGTTCTCGATCCGTTTGCTGGAAGCGGAACGGTCTTGTATGAAGCAGCGGCCAGATCGTTGAGTGCATTCGGATTTGAGATAAATCCTTCGGCGTGGAGCTTCAGCAAAGTCTACGAATTCGCCAACATGAAGCCAGCCGAACGTGAAGCGGTCATTGCTGAACTCCGAAGCAACGTCGAGCATGAATTCCCAATCGTGCTTTTTTCAGAGGACAGTGTACCTGTCGAGGCCGTCGAAGAACGGGTTATCCACATAGGCCAGTCAATCAACGACGGGGCTAAAGTTCTGTGCAATGCTCTCATCGTGCTACTGGACATATTCAACAACCAGATCACAAATAGTTTTGTCCAAGGCAAATTGACGGCATTGGCAGAAATGGTCCGCAGACTGCCGTATTCGCCCAGACCGATAAAAGCAGATTTACAGGATGCGAGGGCTCTCCCTCTTGACAACCAATCCGTCGACTTTGCGGTAACATCCCCGCCGTACCTTAACGTCTTTAACTACCATCAGAATTACAGAAGATCGGTTGAGATTCTCGGCTGGGACCTGCTCCGTGTAGCCCGGTCCGAAATCGGGTCCAACCGGGCAAACCGGGGAAACCGTTTCTACACAGTCGTTCAGTACTGCATCGACATGGCTACCGCAATGCAGGAGCTCGCCAGGGTCCTCAAACCGGGCGCTAGAGCGGTCCTCGTGGTTGGATACGAATCGAAGGTTCTTGGTGTGCCGTTCCACAACGCAGACATTGTCGAGCAAATCGCCGTGCAATCCGGGGCATTTGAGGTAATGCTTCGCCAGAACCGGGTGTTCACTAATCGTTTTGGAGATGCCATCAGGGAGGACATCCTCAACCTGCGTCGTGACGCGTACACGGCTAACTCAGATCTGCCTTCCATCGTGGGCAGGTCTATTGCGAGGAAAGCTTTGAACGCAGCGTCCAGCCGTGTTTCAGACAGCAATCGTCCCCTACTCACAGATGCTATGGGGCAGATCTATCGAATCACCGGAACCCCGATTTTCAACAGCGTGAGTTACTCCGACTACCATACCAGAGAAAGTGTCATGATTGTAAGAGAGGAAGGTGAAGCACCCATGAGCAAAGAGAAACCCACACTGCCAACCCCGCATCTCGACAAGTTGAAGGCACTACTTGAGAACCGCCGGCTACCGGCTGTTGACAAGCCGAGAGTGGAAGTGGCCTTACAACGTTACCGAGAGTGGATAGCAAACCTTGAAGCAGTGAAAGGCGGCCAGCGGGGTGCCGTGCAACGACTAGTCGATGCGACTAATCGTTACAAGTTATCGGTTGAGTTGGACTTGATATTCGACAGTCCTGGGGAGTTCCTCTACCGCCAGAAAGGACAACTCAAGCTGGACAACACGATCCTTGAGGAGTTCTTGCCCCAGCTTTTCTACCGTGGCCTGAATTTGGCCGATGGCACCTTTGAATTAGGACCGCGAAAGACGTTTGCTGGACTGAGTTTCAGTTCGTCTATCGCAAGCCCTGGAATCGGAGGCCGTCCCAGTCTCCGCACAAAGGATCAGGATTTTGTTTTGGGAAAACGCCTCTACATGATGACGTCGTTTCACAAGGACTTCCACGAGGCAGAGCGGATGGAGTCATACCTTGGCTACGTATGCGCGGAGTGCAAGACGAACCTCGACAAGACGATGTTTCAGGAGGCCGTTGCAACAAGTCGCGACCTGAAAATGGCAGTGCCTTCGTCGTTATACTTCCTCGTGTGCGAGTTTCTCGACAAGACACCTGTCTCCATCACCCCAACGCACATTGATGACGTGTTGATCGTGCGCAAGGCGAAGCGGATGTCGTCGAATGTTCGACAGGAATACCGGAGCGCGAAAGAGCGAAAGGCACATCGGGGGGAATATGTCGTGTTCCTTGAGTCGGCGAAATACTACGCCGACGTGTTCCAGCGGATGATCGACAAGATCCAGGGCCTCATTGATGTGGCAGACCCAGAAATGGATGCCGTATTGAAGAAGGGGTATTTTTGAGGTGAGAAAGCCCAACCATCGGCTGCATGCGACACTTCACAGCGCGCCTGAGCCGTAGCGTTGGGCGAAAATGGAAAAATAGAAATAAGAAAAACACCTTG
Source organism: Deltaproteobacteria bacterium (assembly GCA_018333535.1). Taxonomy (GTDB): domain Bacteria; phylum Desulfobacterota; class BSN033; order BSN033; family UBA1163; genus RBG-16-49-23. The sequence goes on from JAGXTA010000049.1 coordinate 10,078, forward strand.
CATCTGTGTTGCGATTGTGATACATTGAAGTTATGAAAACCTCAGTCGTCCACGCACGGATTGAGCCGCAAACAAAGCAAAAGGCAGAAGGGGTCCTTCGGAAGCTTGGCCTTACTCCCACGGAGGCCATCCGTATCTTCTACAGGCAAATATCTCTCCGTGGTGGCTTGCCTTTCCCTGTCGCGATTCCGAACGAGCTTACGGCCTCTACTTTGGAGAAGAGCCGTCGTGGCGAAGACACTCAGGAATTCGAATCTTTGGAGGCAATGTTCAAGGATTGGGAGAAATGAAGAAGGTCTCCCAGACCAGGCAGTTTTCCCGGGATGTCAAACGCATGCGGAAACGAGGGAAGGACCTGCACAGGCTGCAGGAGGTTGTCAAGCTTCTGGCCGAGGGCATCCCGCTTCCATCAAACTACAGAGACCATCCGCTCACGGGACCGTGGCAGCCATCACGCGACTGCCACATTGAAGCCGACTGGATCTTGATTTATACAACCGATAAGGAATCGCTTCGGCTTGAACGAACCGGCACGCACAGCGACCTTTTCAAGAAATGAGATCGTCCAAGTCACTCCAGCGGATGGCTCTATTGGCGGCCTCTGATTTTAATAAATCAGTCCTTGCATGATCCACTGAAACCATTATTATTTTCGACAGGAGGCAAGAAGAATTCGGAAGAACGAAAAAATAGAAAGTGAGATTCAGGGTTTGTCACCATCTGAACTTGCGGTGTTTCGAAAGTGGTTTCGGGAGTTCGATGCTGAGGCATGGGATTGCCAAATAGAAGAAGATATTCAAGCAGGTAAATTAGATTTACTGGCAAATGCGGCACTCAAGGCTTTCGAACCTGGAAAGTGTAGTGAAATTTGAGACATTTAGCCTCTCCTGAATTCTGGGCATGCTATAGAGCGTTGCCGAAGTCTGTCCAGGAACTTGCCGACAAAAGCTTCGCATTGCTCAAAAATGATCCTCATCACCCGTCTTTACATTTAAAAGATCCAGCGCTTTTGGTCCGCTCGTATCGGCTTTTCTTACCGCGTGTTGGGTGTTGATATACCATATGAAAAAAGAAAAGAAAGAACAGGTATTTGCGCTTTGCGTTGAGAACAAGGACTGTGATGATTTAGAAAAGCGTAAGATCTACAAGGTTCTGCCAGACGAGGGAGCAGAAAAAGAAGGTTACCTCAGGATAATCGATGAATCAGGTCAAGATTATCTTTACCCCCAGTCCTTTTTCGTTCTTGTACAGTTGCCCCGCGAGGCGCAAGAAGCACTGAGAGTGGCAATCTAAGATATTCCTTTTTACCCAACCTGGCGCTTCACCTGGCCGCTATTTCGCTACGCTCCGGCAGCGGGTCAGCTTTAAAAAACCTTTCTGATAAATTGCTTAACAAGGGAAATTTATCCGGATAAAATGCCTTTACTGTGAAAATTAAAGGCTCATCCCGCATCCATGAAGGCGATATCGGCTCGTTGCAAGCTCTTTTAGAAGACGGGCCAGTTAAAAAATGTTTTATTGTTTGCTTGGAAAAACAGCCCCGCCAGCTGACAAAGAATATTGAGGCGGTACCCTGGCAGATGTTTATCGAACGGTTATGGTATGGTGAATTTGAATGAATATCAATTTAAACCTGAAAGATTCCTTGTTCGACCGGTGTTAGGATCTTGTAGCCGTCCTTGGTGACCGCTACCGTATTTTCAAGTCCTACCGCTCCTTCTCCGGGGAAGACGATTTTCGGCTCCACAGCAAAGGTCATCCCTTCTTCGAGAGGATAAGAATGGCCCTGGGCGATGAAAGGCAATTCATTCAGCTCCAGCCCTATTCCATGTCCAATGAAACGGGTCTGGAGTCCCGGTGGTCCCAAATAACTATCCTTGTAACCCAACTTTTTTGCCAGTTTTAGAGTTCTCATAAAGATTGCCTCGCCATCCGCTCCTGGTCGAACCTCATCAAGGACAGCATCATGGATCTCTCTGCAGGCTTTATAGGCATCGATAAATTTCTTTTTCATCTTTCCAATGGAAAACATTCGGGTTTCGTCCGCCTGATAACCGTGAAAGCAGGTCCCAAAGTCAACCAGGATGGGCTCGTGGGCCTTCATCTTTCTCATGCTTGCTCCAACCGGAAAAGCAGGGGAAAGCCCGAGCCCCCCCATCGGAGAATCCGACTGGCTCACGATTCCTCCATTGGGACCGCTCAGAACGTGCCAGGTGTAAGCCTCATAGTTTAGGGCTCTCACCCTGAGAAGCCCTTCATGGCCATATCTCTTTGCGACCGCCTCCAGGAGGCCCCCGAACTCGATCTCCGTCATTCCCTCTTTAAGGATTTTCGTTGCTTCCTCATAAACCTTCTTTCCAATCTCGCCTGCCTTTCTCATCAAATCGATTTCGAAGGGCGATTTTATCTTGCGAGCCTCCCGGAAAACAATGGAACCATCCATCAACCTTGCCCCTGGGAAAAGCTCCTGAAACTTGAAATAGTCCCTCACCGGAAGGAGATCGAACTCCAGGCCCAAGTTTTGAGGGAGTTTTTTCCAATGTTTCCGAATGAGCGATGGAACGTCACGGATCGATTTCAATGAAACCACATTCTCCAAGGGCGATTCCACCTTGGCCCTTCCCAGCTCCCTCTTGATCATGAGCAGAGGCTTTCCTTCCAAAGGCAAGAAGAGAAAACCGTCCTGGGTTGTTCCAGAGAGATAGTAAAAATCCATCTTCTGAACAACAAGGAGTGATTCGATATCCTGTTTCCTCATTCCATTCCTGACTCTAGTGAGACGGTTCTCTATCTCCTCGTCAGGGATATATCTAAAACCCAGAGAGTGACTTAATTTCTGAAATTCCTTTTTGACCCAATCTCCGTGATTCATTGTCTTCGCTGTCCCCTGCCTCTATTCACTTTAAATTTTTAATTCATCCAACTTCTCGGTGGATAATATGACACCGTTCACCCTTCGAGAGCCTCAGGGCAAACGGTCTTTTCCGAATGTCCTGAGCGAAGTCGAAGGAAGGGCCCTGCACAAACGGTTTCTCCGAATGTCCTGAGCGAAGAAAGCTTTTCGATGTCAGATGGGGAGGCTGATGGTGAAATAGGTGCCTTTTCCCTCTTTGCTTTCGACCTTAATCTCCCCGCCGTGATTTTTGATGATCCCGTAACAGACCGAAAGGCCAAGCCCTACCCCTTTGACTTTCTGTTTGGTGGTGAAAAAGGCTTCAAAAATCTTCGCCCGACTCTCTTCCGGAATCCCCATCCCCGTGTCCCGGATATGGATCAAGACTTTATCCCTTTCTCTCCCTGTTCCGACCGTAAGGGTCCCTCCCTTCGGCATGGCCTCCTTCGCATTCTTGAACATGTTGAGCATCACCTGCCTCATCTGGTTTGTCGAAGCCATCACTTCCGGGATCTTCTCGTCGAAATAAGTCTTCACCTTGACATTGGCCTCCTGCATCTGTTTGTCAACCATCAGGAGAATCCCTTCCAGCAACTCATTCAGATTGACGGGTCGCCGTATTTCTTCTTCGGGCTTTGAGAAACTGAGCATATTGCGAAGCATCTCGGCAAGCCTGTGTGTTTCAGAAAGGGAAAGCTCCAGAATCCTCCTCCTTTTGCTCTCCGGAGGGATTTCGGTCTTGAGAAGGTCCAGAGTATTCATAATGCCGTAGATGGGGTTGTTCAACTCATGGGCGATCTGGGAGGTGAGCCTTCCCATGGCCGCCAGTTTTTCGGACTGGAGAAGGGCCTCTTCGATCTCTCGGAGATCTTTCTCCATTGCCAACTGGTGCCTCAGGTCGGTAAAAATTCCGACGCTGGCCAACTCCTTTCCCGTCCCACCGTAGATAAGGGCCGCCGAAAGTTGAATGGGAATTTCTTCCCCTTTTTTATTGACGACATTGAGCTGGGTCGGGGTGAACTTTCCTATCCCCCCGAATTCCGGACTCCTGAGCTTCCTCATGATCTCCTTGGCAACTCCCTCAGGGTAGATCTGGGTGATATGGATCTTCCCGATCACCTCTTCGGCAGTGTAGTTCGTCAAGTTCTCCGCCCCCTTGTTAAAGATGATGATGTTGCCCTTCATATCTGCGGCGATGATTCCATCCACCGAGCTTTCGATCAAATTCATGAAAAATTCATTGGCCTCCCTCAGCTCCCTCTCCATTCTCTTGCGGTCGGAGATATCAATATTGATTCCTTCGTATCCGATGATCACACCCTTTTCATCCCTTTTCGCATGGGCTGTGAGGAGAACCGTAATCTTCTCTCCGCCCTTCTTCTTAAATTCCACCTCCAGATCCTTACAGAATCCCTGTCCTTCGATCAGCCTCTGGAAGGTTCCCCGATCTTCTTGACTGACATAGAGATCTCTTGGGATATCGATTTCCAAGAACTCTTGTTTGTCATCGTATCCCGCCATCTCCACCAGGGCTTGATTGCAGTCAATAAACTGCCCCTCTTTGGTGCTGATGAAGAGGCCATGCTGAACCCTTTCAAAAAGGTTGCGATATTTTTCTTCAGAATCTTTTATCTCTTTTTCAAACCTTTTTCTCTCTGTGATATCACGAATGTAGGCGTAGGTCTTGATCCAGCCCTCCTCCGAGCGGGTGGGAGCAATGCAGACCTCTGTCTCTTTGGCCCGTCCTGGAGGAGTCTGAAGGACCATTTCGATGCACACCTTCTGGCCGACCCCTTCTCCCCGCATCACCATCTCCTCGAGAAACTCCTCATCCCTCTTGCCGATCAGAGAAAAAAATTCTCGCCCGAGAACCTGATCTTTCGGGATGCCCAGGATCTCAGCCGCCATCTGGTTCGCAAATTCGATCTTGGATTCTTCGTCGAAGACGATGATCCCATCGTCTCCCATCTCGGCAATCTTCTCAAAACGCTTTGTCGCTTCACGGACCTCCCTCGCCATCCTCTTCTGCTCTGTAATATCCCTCAGATAGGCGTAGGTCCTCATCCCGCTCTCTTCTATCTTGGAGATGGCGATGCAGACCTCCACATCCTTCTTCAGGCCTTTCGCCGTCAACACCTCCATCTGTGTGCAGACCCGTCTGCTCTCATCCTCTTCCACATCCGAACGCATCTGATTCAGGTAGCCTTTGTCTCTCTCGGTCAGGAGGCTACGGAAGTCCATTCCTATCAGTTTCTCTTTCGGATAGCCGGTCAATTCGGAGGCAATGGTGTTGGCAAACTCAATCTTATACTGCTCATCAAAGACGATGATGCCATCGTCCCCCATCTCAGCGATCTTCTCGAGGCGTCTTGCCATCTCCCGAAGATGTTTTTCCACCCCTTTCTGTTCGTATTCCTTCAACCTTTCCTCAAGCACCGCAATCTTTTTCTCCATGGCTTCCATGCTCATTCCTGTTTCCATACTTCTCTCCTCCCTTGAACGAGCCCTATTTTACATGAAATTTGTAATTTTGGGAACAGTTATTATTAAAAGGAATGCATTCCCGAAACGCAATGTTTGGGTGTGATTGAATAGGATTGGAAACCTGAAACGGGGTGGAAGGAAAAGGACAAGGTCATCCGCCTGATAGAATCGGCATTAAAACTACGGAGTCCTCGTCCTGAATCAAGCTATCGAGACCGCCCACTTTCTCATTGATGAGGATGATGATATTCGTTTCAGGAAAAGGGGAGGGCAACATTTCCCTTAAAGGAATGGGCTTCTCCAAATTCACCTCTTTTTTCCGTGTCCCCACAAGATCTGCCAGGTAACCGAAAAACTTGAGCTCAGCCAACTTAACCCATCATCTCCTTTGATACCTCTTTCAATCCGAGACGGTCGAGTGTTTCTTTAAGAGGGATTCCATTCTGATCCCAGCCACGAAGTTCATAATACCAGGAAAGCATCTGGTCATACTTTTCTCTGTCGACCTTTATCCCCTTTACCTTTCCCTGAGATTGGGCTTCCTCAAACCAGCGGTCAGGCGGGTAATCCCATTTTCGACCGAATTCGGGGATCTCTCTTTTCCAGAAAGCCCGGATCAGATTGTAGTTCCGGTCTCCAAGCTGATAGAGGTCTTCCCATGTCCTCTTCTCTCCGGTAATGGCTTCCAGGTATTCTGGATACCAGTGAAGCCCAAAACTCACCTCAACCCAGGGCAATCGGCAGACCGTTGCCGATTCAAAGAATCCACCCCGGATTCGCTGAAACTCAATCAGTTTCTCCACTTTTGATTTATTATAGGAGAATCGATCGTTTGCTATCTCCCAGGAAATGATCCAGGCATCCTTATGGTGGGCGCCAATGGGAGAGGTTCCAAAGGAGAGGGCCATCCCGGGACAGCCGTGGCAGTTGTAAGCTGATATCTCCAGCCCCTTCACATGCATGGCCCACCTTTGAGAACCTTTTCCGAGGCTTTCTGATGCAGCCTTGACTCCCCGGCATACGAGCTTTCCGAGTCCTTCTCCCTTTCCAATTTCTTGAACGAGTTTTTGGGCCGCTTCAAAATTTCCCCACTTCACCTTCTCCGGTATCAATCCCTTTTCTGAAGCCTCCATGAGAAATCCGATGCCGCTTCCCAGGGAGATCGTATCCAGTCCCCACTCATCGGCCATCCGGTTCAACAGGGCTACTTGTGGCAGACTTTTCAATCCGATATTGGGCCCCAGCATTCCCACATTTTCGTAATCGAGTTCTGCCTCCTGGTTGTTTGAATCCTTGATGATATGGCCGCACTGCATGTTGCACATGGGGCACCCTTTGCGACCTACATGAAGCTGATCCAGAACATAACCATCCATCTCTTTCGAGAATTCAAAAACCCCTTCCCTGTAATTGAACGTCGGAAGGCATCCGTTTTCATTGCTCCATTCAAACGCCTGCATGGTCCCCTGTTTCATCCAGAATTCGTAGCTTTCGTTTCCCTTGATCTCCTCATATCCCTTTTTGCCGAGCTCCCGCAGTTTGGCATCATCAAAGTTGGAAATATTTCCGGTTCCCTTGATGACGATCGCTTTCAAGTGCTTGGACCCCATGACAGCGCCCATTCCAGGCCGTCCGCCTGCCCTTCCCCGCTGAGACATGACCGTTGAAATGGGGATGAGGTTTTCTCCTGCAGGCCCGATGAGAAGGATCCCGGAATTCTTCCCGTGTTTTTTCTCAAGGAGATCCTGAGCCTTAAAGGTATCCTTCCCCCATAGCTCGGGGGATTCAACCATCTTAACGTTTTCATCCTCGATGAGCAGGGTGCAGGGTTTCTCCGATTTCCCTTCAACCACCACGACATCATAGCCTGCTTTTCTCAGATGGACGGATGCCATGGTCCCGATATTTCCATCTCCATAACCGCCCGTAAGAGGACTCTTCGAAGCGATCACCATCTTTCCCGAACTGGGAAGGGATTGCCCGGTGAGAGGGCCTGTTGAAAAGATGATCTTGTTCTTTTCGGACAGGGGATCGATGTGTTTTACCTCATCCCACAAAAGTTTGATAGCGAATCCCCTCCCTCCCAGGAAATCCCTTTGGGTTGAATCGGGGATCTCCTCTTTGGACACCTGACCATTGGAAAGATTTACTCTCAATAATTTCCCGGCATACCCTTTCATTTCTTCCCTCCTTATGTGAATCCAACACTTCTTTACATACCCCGTTCACCCTGACCTTGTCGAAGGGCGAACTAATACAAACGCAATTGATTTATTGTTATTCCCGAATTCGAGATTCCGAAACAAGTTCGGAATGACAAACTTTTTCTTGTCATGCTGAACTCGTTTCAGCATCCCTTTTAATGCGTTTGTATTAGATTAAGGAGTTCCGTTCATGGTTCGACATGCCTGTCCTGAGCACACCGTTCATCCTTCGAGAGCCTCAGGACGAGCGGTGTGCCGAAGGGCTCACCACGAACGGGCTGTAAATTGATTATTGAATCACTACTCAGTATATCTCAATTCGCTGTCCTTTGCCTTCCCGTATCGCCTTTTCGTAAGCACGATGGGCTGTGACCACATCCTCCATGGCAAATCCTACTGATTTGAAGAAGGTGATCTCTTCGTCAGATCTTCTTCCCTTTTTCCGGCCTGTGACCAGATCTCCCAGGTCGCCATGGATGGCTTCTTTCTTTAATTTTCCTTCGCTCATTGGAATGAGCAGGTCTCCTGCCTCGCTGAGACAGCCCTCATAGGTATCGACCACAATCATGGCCCTGAGAATGGTCTCGTCATCCGCCTCGCGCATGTCAGGCCGGAAGGCTCCGATGGCATTGATATGGGCTCCGGGCTTTAGGTCCTTCCCTGAAAAGACCGGAGTCTTGGAAGTGGTTGAGGTAACCAGGATGTCGCTTCGCCTCACTGCTTCGGATGGATTGGTCGCAGGATAAACCTTAATAAAAGGCGACATTCTCTGACAGAAATCCTCCAGCCTCTTCTGATCGAAATCGTAAGCCCGGACTTCCTCGATCGGTCTGACCGCCTGAATTGCCCTAACTTGGAAGAAAGACTGAAAACCTGTTCCGATGATCCCCAGAACCTTGGCGTTTTTTCTCGCCAGGTAGCGCGTGGCCAGGCCAGAAGCCCCTCCGGTCCTGATGCCTGTGAGTGTAGCTCCCTCGATAATGGCCAGCAATTCTCCTGTGGTGGGATCGCTCAGCAGGTAAGTCGCATAGATGGTGGGTTTTCCCTTCGAAGTATTCTTCGGAAAGACAGAGACGATCTTCGTTCCGCTCTGTTTCAGTCCGGGGAGAAAGGCAGGCATGAAGAGAAACTGCCCCTGGTACTCCTCGACAGTGAGATGAAACCGAACAGGAACGACACACCGTCCCTCTTTCACCTCCCGGAACCCCATCGCTAAAACATCCAGAACTTCTTCCATTGGCAGAAGTTCTTCCAAATCTTTCTTATTCAGAATGAGCATAGGTCTATTTCACCCCTTGGTCTATCATCTATTGTTCATCATCTATCGTCCCGTAACCCCCCTTCATCCCCCCTTAATTTAAGGGGGGAATAGAGGGGGGTTAGCGTCCATCGTCTTCCGTCCCTCGTCTCTCATCCCTCGTCCCTCGTCTAAATCACTTCCTCCTCCGACACCTTTCTCCTTTCAAGGATCCGCTCATAGCCCAGCGGGCTGACATCCACGGTCTTGTAACGCCTGAGACATATCCACTCCGAAAGGGCTTTGCCCACAGCAGGCGCCTGTTGAAACCCGTGACCGCTGAAACCCACAGCCATGTAGAAGCCCCGGACCACCGGATGCTCTCCGATGATCCCATTGGAGTCCCACTGATTGACCTCATAGAGCCCTGCCCACCCGCTGATCACTTTCAACTCGTCAAACAGGGGAATACGGTGAGCAAGAGAGGGCCAGATCGCTTCCTGAAAATAATTTCGGTCCCACACATAATTGAATCCGGGGGGCTCTTCCTTTCGGGATTTCCCGGTGAGGATCTGACGTCCGGTTTCGTGAAGGAAATAGACCCCGGAGGTATCGATGGTGAGGGGAAGGTCGTAGTCAAAGAGCCGCGGCGGCTTAACAAGATAGACCATCCTCCGCACAGGAACAACCGGGATCTCTATCCCTGCCATCTTTCCCACGTCACCCGCATAGGGGCCAGCCGCATTCACAATCGATGAGGAGAAATAAGTTTTTCCATCTTTTGTCTTCACCCCTTCGAGGTGATCCCCTTTCCGCAGGATCTCCACCACCTCCTTATGGATATACTCCACACCCAGATGTCTCGCCTTCCTCACGAACCCCTGGAGCACGCTGTGCGGATCCATATATCCATCCCCGGCGGAGAAAGAAGAGCCGACAAGGTCCTCCGTGTTGAGATCGGGAATAAGCTGAAGAGTCTCTTTAACATTGAGGAGCTGAGTCTCCACGCCGAGCAACTTTTGAAAGGCCTGATGCTTCACAAGAATAGGCCAGTTCTTCTCGCTTCCCAAAAAGAGATATCCCCTTGGCTTAAAGTCAATCTCCGGCAGCCCCCCCTCTGTCTCCATCCTCTCGCCAAACTCTTGATAGAAGGTAAGACTGTACTGGGAGAGAAGGACATTGACCTCTGTGCTGAACTGTCTCCGGATCCCTCCCACGCTGAGTTCAGTGGAAGCCTTTTCGTAAGTCGGATCTTTTTCAAAGACAGCGATGCGGCCCTTAAATTCGTCATTGGCAAGATGGTAAGCAATGCTCGATCCCATCACGCCGCCGCCGATGATGAGAAGATCGAAATTTCGTTCTCCGTTCATATGAGAAGTTCCCATCCCGGTCTTCCTGATTCCTTATCTGCTTAGCAACAGGTTCGGAAGCCACAGGGCAATCTGGGGGAAGAAGAAGACAAGCGCTAAGCCAACCATCTGGAGAACCATAAACTCCGCCATCCCCTTATAGATATCCAGCAACTCCCACTTAGGAGCCACAGCCTTGAGGTAGTAGGCAGCCATGGCCACCGGCGGGGAGAGATAGGCTGTCTGAAGGTTGACCGCCACCAGAGTGCAAAACCAGACCTTGTCCAGCTTCAATTCATGAACCACGGGAAGGAAGATGGGGAGAAAGATGAAGACAATGGCCGGCCATTCCAGAGGCCAACCCAGGAGAAAGATGATCAACATGAGAAGGGCCAGCATGCCCATCGGAGGAATGGGAAGGGCCAGCATCGCTTTGGCAATCATCGTGCTCGTCCCGAGGCGCGTGAAGATTGCCCCGAAGATATTGGAGGCCATCGCAAGAAAGAGGATCATGCTCGAAGTTTGAATGGTCTTAAAAGTGGCTTCTTTGAGAACACCCAGCGTGAGTTTCCGATAGGCAATAGTCAACAGCAGGGCTCCTGATGCAGCCATGGCCGCAGCTTCCGTAGGAGTGGCCAATCCGGCGATGATGCTCCCAAGAGCCGCGAAGATGATGAATGCCATTGGGACAATGCCTGAGAATAACTCCTTCAGTATCTCTTTGGTGGAAGTAATTCTCTCTTCCCGAGGAAGGGTGGGGCCAAGCTCTGGCCATATTTGGCATTTGATAAGGGAATATCCACAATAGAGACCGGAGAGAAGAAGTCCTGGTATGATTGCCGCAACAAAGAGTTTTACAACAGAGACTCCAACCACCGGACCGATGACTACCAGCATCACGCTGGGAGGAATCAGAATTCCCAAGGCACCTCCGGCGGTGATCACCCCCGCGGAGAGCCTCGTATTGTACCCGCTCTTGGTCATCAGGGGGGCAGCCAACAATCCGATCACGGTCACAGAGGCGCCAATGATCCCTGTGGCTGTAGCAAAGATGGTCGCAGTCAAAAGGACGCCAAGGTATAACGAACCTTTCATCCCTCCGAAGATCGACTGGAAGGATTTAAAGAGGCGCTCCATCAGTCCGGCATGCTCCAGAAGATGGCCCATGAAGATAAAGAGGGGAACAGCGGCGAAGGTCTCCTCCTTCATCAAGCCGAGGGTCTGAAAGACCATCAGGTCAAAGACCCCAATGCCGAATCCTATGTAGCCGATGACAACGCCCAGGATGATCAGCGTAAAGGCAATGGGAAATCCGACAAAAATCCCTGCGAGAAGGGATCCTAAAAGTATCAATCCTAAATATTCGGGTTTCATGGCCATTCCCCCCTCACGGCAGCATAGACGCTCTTTAGAAATTCCGATACCCCCTGAACCAGAAGAAGAAGGGCTGTAAGGGGAATAACGGTTTTGAATGGATAGACAGGGGGCCGCCATGCTCCTGCTTCAGATCTCTCCAGGAGGCTCCAGGATAGGATAGCTTCATCCAACCCTGCGATCAGAAAAAAGATCATTCCCGGGAAGAAGAAGAAGAGATAGAGGAGGGCGTCGATCCATCCCTGCCTTTTGGGTGACCATTTCTCATAAAAGATGTCTGTGCGAATATGTCCCTTATGATAAAGGGTGAAGGCCGCTCCTAACATAAAGAGGCTCCCGTAGAGCATATAGGCTAAATCATATGCCCATATCGTGGGAGTGTTGAATGCGTACCGTGAAATGACCTCATAGGTCAATCCGAAAACAAGGGGAAGGATGAGCCATGCCGCCGCCTTCCCCGACCAGATGCTAACCGTGTCGATAAACCTGGCTGCCCTCAACGATTTAGAAAAGGGTTGCTCCATAAGGGTTCACTCTCTCAGTTTTTTCTTGGAAAACATGGAAAATGGATAATCCCCCCTCGCCCCCCTTTAGTCTCCGACCCAGCCTCCGGCTCAGAAGAGCCTCTGGCTCGGAGAGAGCGGTCTCCGACCCGGAGGGCAAAGGGGGGATGCCTGCCTGCCCCGCCCTCGGTCGGGACCGCCTGCCTGCCGGCAGGCAGGGGGCCGGTAGGCAGGGGGGGATTTGAAACCCATCCTCAAACTAATCTTATTTCTTCTTCGGCCAGTAGTAGTCAGCCACCATCTCATAGGGAATATAGAATTCCCGTCGGTAATCAACCATCTTCTTTGCATAATCTTTCTGGGAGGCATAAACCTTGGCAAAGAACGGATCCTTGGCCACATACTTTGCGGCAACCTTATCCCAGGCCTTCAGGATTTCAATAAGAACCTCTTTGGGTGTCTCCACCATTTTCACGCCATGTTTCGTCTTGAGAAATTCAAGGTCCTTCACATTTTTATCCACCAGTTCGATCCAGGCCCGAAAGAGATTTTCCCTGCTGGCGATATCAACAATGGCTTTCAGGTCAGCCGGCAGTTTATCCCAGGAATCCTTGTTAACGAGAAGCTCCAGCGTGCCGGTATGTCTATGTATGCCCGGTGCGTGGTAAAACTTTACTACATCCTGGAAACCCAGCTCCTTATCTGTGGTCGGACACATAAACGCAGCGCCGTCGATCACGCCCCGCTCCAGTGCGGGAAGGATTTCACCTCCTGGCATGGTGATGACTGTGACACCCGCCTCTTTATAAATCTCTGCTGTCAAACCGCTCTCCCGCATCTTGAGCCCTTTCAGATCAGCCCAGGACTTGATCGGTTTCTTAAACCATCCCAGGGGTTCCGAAGCGATGATATCCGTGGGAAAAACCATCACCTTCATCTTCATCGCATCGAGGTAAAGCTCTCTGTAGAATTCCAGACCGCCTCCGTGATAGAGCCAGCCCGCATAGTCCACATTATCCATGGCAAAGGGGCCGCCTGCCACGCTTGAAAAGAGGTTCGCGGCCGGGTGTTTCCCAATCCAGTAGGCGGACCAACCATGGCCAGCATCAAGGGTTCCCTTGTGAACAGCGCCCAGGACCTCAAAGGCAGGCACAATGGCTCCGGCAGGCATGATGTCAATTTTAAGCCGCCCGCCTGACATCTCTTCAATCCGTTTGGCCAGAGCCACAGCGCTGGTGTGAAGCGCCATTCCGGCCGGCCAGGTCGTCTGCATCTTCCAGGTAATGGTTTGCGCCTCGGTGGTTTTTGGCGTGAAAACCGACAAACCTATTCCGACTAACATTAAAAAACTTAAAAACAATACGGTTGTCTTTTTCATCTTTCCCTCCTTAAAATGGAATCCTCCGTGTCAAATATACCTGATCAAAACCTCCCTGCCTTTTCTTCAAGTTTACCCCCACATCACCTCCTTCTTATGAAAACACTTTCTTCCGGTTCGCTTCCATCATGCGATCGAACCGCTTCACATGATCCTGTATCAGGATTTTTGTTTTTTGAGAATCCTTCTTTTTGATGGCTTCCACAATGCCGCACAGATCCTCGTAGATTCTCTCTGTAACTCTTTTCTCCTTCGGAAGGAATCGGTCGAAATACCTGAAGATATTCTCGTAGACAATCGACAATACGGATTCGAAAACCCGGTTTCCGGCAATCCTTGCCAAGCAGAAATGAAACTGATTGTCCTTCCTGATCACCTCTCTCCAGCTTTCCCTATCTTCCTGGATGAGGTGTTTAATCGATTCGAGAAGAGATGTCAATTCTCTGATGTCCTCTTTCTTCGCTCTTCTTGCCGCCCTCTCAGCGACCGCTCCCTCCACTTCTTCCCGAAACTCAGATAACTCCTTCAAATCGATCTTTTGATACCTCAGCAGAAGATCGAGACTTTCGCTCACGGGTAGAGTATTGACAGGGCAGACAATGGCTCCCCCCCTCATCCCTGTCCGGATCTCGATGAGCTTCTTCTGCTCCAGTGTCCGAAGGGCCTCCCTCAGTGTGCCCCGGCTGACTTCAAAGGTTTCTCTTAATAGCCTTTCACCGGAGAGTCTATCCCCGGTTTTGAGCCTTCCTTCGAGAATGGCCTCCTGAATCTGGGAGACAATATCCTCAAACGCCCGGTTCTGTTTCGCCTTTTTGAATAGAGGGTTCATTTGAAATGGTTAAACCATTACAAAACCTTCAACTATTTGTCAATAGGAAGCCGGGGTCAGCCCTTGACATTGGACATTTTAAAAAGTAGAATTTCTTCTAAAAACTGGGGGCGGTATTATGGCGAGACCATTGCGAATCGAGTATGAGGGGGGATTTTACCATGTGACCAGCAGAGGAAATGAACGGAGGAAAATATTTTATGGGAGTTCCGATTACGAGAAATTCAAGGCTTACTTGAGAGAGGCTCAGGAGAAATATGGTTATCTTCTGCACTCCTATGTCCTGATGAGCAATCATTATCATCTTCTCATTGAGACGCCCCAGCCGAATTTGAGCCAAGTGATGCACCTCGTCAATGGTTCTTATACCAATTATTTCAATAGGAAGAGAGGAAGGAGCGGCCATCTCTTCCAAGGAAGGTATAAGGCAATCCTGATTGAGCGCGATTCTTATCTTCTTGAATTAAGCAGATATATTCATTTGAACCCTGTCAGAGCCGAGTTAGTGACAAAGCCGGAAGATTATCCTTACAGTAGTTACGGGGCATTGATCGCCAAGAGGAAGGAGTCTTTTGTTTGCAGGGATTTGATTTGGAAGATGATTTCCGGAGAGAAAGGGGGGGCTTCTCAGAGATATAAGGTCTTTGTGGAGGGAGGAATGGTTAAGAAGTCGGATAGCCCATTGAAGGATGTTTATGGGGGAGCAATTTTAGGCGGAGAGAGATTTATTAAGGAGGCCTTAGGGCGAATAAATGGAGAGGTTCTTCATAAAGAAGAGGTGTCTCATCGGAGGGAGTTAAAAACTTCTTGTGGGGTTGAAGAAATGATCCGGAAGATTTGCGAACACTTAAAGATGCCGTTTGATGAGTTGATGAGGGAAAAAGGAGAGAACAGAAAGATGTTGATCTATTTAGCAAAGAAATTTACCGGAATGACAAACCGGCAAATAGCTGATCTTTTAGGTGGGATCACCTGTTCAGCGGTGGCGAAAACGTATGAGAGATTTTCTTTAGGGCTTGAGGAGAACAGGGCATTGAGTGAAAAATTAGAAAGCCTTTCCAGACAATTGTCCAATGTCAAGGGCTGACCCCAATGGCTCCGGGGACAGGACAGACACAGGTGCAGATGCCGCATCCCCGGCAGGCTTCGCCGATCGTCACCTCCCCCTCCTTGACTTCAATGGCATTATAAAAGCAGGAACGCATGCACCTTTTACAGTTCGTGCATAACTCCCGAACGATGAGAGCGCATTCACGGGGAAGGGATTCCATCTCTTCGTAGCTCATGGCAGCTTTAGCCGCCACCCCGATGATCTCCCGGACGGATGGATAGCCCTTTCGATCTAAAAATTCTTCTACCCCTTTGATCACCTTTCCGAGATAACCATATCCTTTCAGCATCACGACGGAGCAGAGTTGCACCAGGGTTGCTCCGGACATCAGGAACTCCACTGCATCCTTCCAGTCATAGGCTCCGTTTGTCCCTGAAATGGGAAGGTCGAGGCCAGTATAAATTTTGGATACCCATCGTAAGGTTAAAGGCTTGACCCAGGGCCCTCCGACTCCCGCCCATCCGTGGATATAGGGCTTGCCCGTCTCGATATCGAGACAGAAACCGACAAAGCGGTTGATAATCGTCACGGCTGAACCGCCTGCAGATTGAACGGCCCTCGCCATTTCGACTACATCCGCCACCTGAGGAGTGAGCTTGATGATCACAGGGATTTTCACTGACTTCGTCACCTGATAGGTAATGTCGGAGGCAGCGTTTTTGTCTTGACCCACCAGCATGCCTGTGGGAGTTCCCTTCATCTCCGATGGATGCGGGCATCCGAAGTTGAGCTCGATCAGCCTGATTCCGGTATCTTCAATCATCTTCGAAAGGGTCACCCAGCTTTCGACCGTTGTCCCTGCCGCACTTCCAATGATCACACAATCATGTTTCAGGGCTGAGGCTTGAGCTTCTTTTAACTCCTTCATCCACTCTCCGGGGGTCTCTTCGGCAAGGCCGGTCCGGCCATAAAAAGTGAAAAGCCTCGGAACCTTTCCACGACAGACATTGTGCTCTTCGTCGAGATAGCGAAACTCCGACATTTTTGTTAAACGCCTCAGGGCCTCGGAATCTGTAACTGTTTTAGCTACCAGCCCCCCTGCCCCGGTCTTGATGACCTGCTTCATATTGTGGGCCGAAAGGGTTGGCTCCGCAGAGGCTGCAATAATGGGATTCTTAAAATCGACGCCACAAAATTGAACTTTCAGGTCGGCCATGTCCATTTACCTCTCTACTCAGTTTGTCCCATCACTGTCTTCCCTTGGGGGCGATGGCTGCTTATTCAAAGGTGTTAGACCTGAAGAAAAAAAGGGGAGGAAGTGAACCATTAGAATTTTTTCCGGTGCAAATGTCCAATGTCAAGGGCTGACCCCAGTTTCTTCAGGATTTTTTCCGGAGTGATGGGGAGTTCTGTGAATCTTACGCCAATCGCATCATAGATGGCATTGGCCACTGCCGCAGGCGAAGGGTTGAGCGCCGGCTCTCCGATTCCTTTGGCTCCAAACGGGCCATTCGGATCAATTGGCTCCACCAGGATGGACTTTATCGGTGGGATATCCAGCGGGCCTGGCATGACATAGTCCCTGAAATCGGGATTAAGAACCTTTCCCTTTTCAACGACCATATCCTCCATCAATGCCCATCCGATTCCCTGTGTCACACCGCCGTGAATCTGCCCTTCTGTCGCCTGCGGATTGATGGCCCGGCCAACATCGTGAGCCGCAGTGTAATGGAGCACATTCACATGACCTGTCTCTGTGTCCACCTCCACCTCGGCAATCTGGCAGGCAAACGGGTAAGCGGGCGCAACATTTCCATACTTGGTCACCGGATCAGGAAGGACCGTATCCGGAACCCAGAACCCAGTTCCTACAATGGGAGAGCCGCCTCGCCTGAGCAGACAGATCTCCGCCACTTTCTCAAAGGAAAGATTTCTTTCAGGCTCCTCCTTCACATAGATCTTCCCTTCCTTAGCCTCCAACTCGGAAGGGATCGTCTCAAATATTTCTGCTGCCACTTCGAGGATCTGTCGCTTCGCATCCTGTGCCGCCGCTTTCACGCCATTTCCGCCGAAGACCGTCCCGCGGGTTGCAAAACTTCCCAGGCCAAACGGGCTGATATCCGTATCGACCGGAGCCACCTCAATCCGGTCAAGAGCAACTCCTAACTCTTCTGCAACAATCTGGGCGAAGACCGTTCGCTGTCCCTGGCCCATGTCCGATTCCCCATGATAGACCAGGACCTTGCCTTCCCTTCCGATGCGCACGATCCCTGCTCCTCCATCAAACTCCCGTGAGAAGGCGCGATTTCCTGAGACATGGTTGCAGCAGGCCAGTCCAATGCCGCGGCTAAATCGTTTCTTCCGTCGCTTCTCCTCCCATCCCGATGCCTCTACAGCCTTTTGGACGCACTCTTCTAACCCGGAGGAGCCAATCTGCCAGCCATGGATTGAAACCTCCCCCGTCTTGAGTCCATTCCTGATGCGCAGTTCCGCCGGATCCATATTCAAATGGCCCGCAATCATATCGAGGGAGCTCTCAAGCGCAAAGGTCATCTGGGCATTTCCAAAGCCGCGGAAACAACTCGTGGGAACGGTATTGGTGTAAACCGTGATCCCCTCTGTCCTCAGATGTTCGAAGCGATAAAGGGAATCGACACGGTAACAGGCGGTCGCCACAATGGCCATCGAATAGATTGCCCTTGCTCCGGAACCACCGATGATCTTCACTTCTTTTCCGACCAGCGTCCCATCTTTTTTAGCGCCGACTTTGAGATCGATATACATGGGGACCCGTGGATTGCCTGCCATGAAATCCTCTTCCCGGCTGTTCACCATCCGGATGGGTTTCCCTGTTTTTTGACTCAAGACAGCGGCGGCAAGATGGAGATTCGTCTCCATCTTTGCTCCGAACGCGCCGCCATAGTAGGGAACGACGACCCGGATCTTCTCAAGCGGCAGCCCCAGGGCTTTTGCATAGGTGATTCGCGTCATCGAAGGAATCTGCGTGGCAAGATAAAGGGTCAATTTTCCTGTGGGATCAAAATGGGCAACACAGGCCATGGGTTCGAGATAAGCCTGATAAACCTGATTTGTATAGTAGCGCTCCGAGTGGACGACATCGCATTCTTGAAATGCCCTGTCCACATCTCCTTTGTTCAATTTAAACTCAGAGACGATATTTCTCTCTTTATCATGAATCAGGACCGCTCCGGGTTGCATGGCTTCAATGGGATCGAAGACCGAAGCAAGCTCCTCGTACTCCACCCGGATCAGATCGAGCGCTTCCTCTGCCGTATCCTCATCCACGGCCGCCACGCCTGCCACCTCATCCCCGATGAATCGGACCTTCTCCACAGCAAAGATGTTCCAGTCCTCTGTTCTCGGACCAAAAGGAATTTGGGGCGTATCCTCCGCTGTGACAATGGCCTTCACTCCCTTGAGGCGCCTCGCCTTTGAAGGATCGATATGGAGAATGCGGGCATGGGGATGAGGACTTCGAAGAATTTTACCGTAAAGCATTCCCGCAAGCTGGAGGTCGGAGACGAACTCCGCAACGCCCCGTGCCTTTTCATTCGCATCGATCTGCGGAACAGAATGTCCAACCACGGAATACTTCTTCATCCCTGATTCTCCCTCAATCCCCCTTCATCAATCTTTCCTGTTTACCAGGGAAGAGACCGCCTCGACAATTTTCTGATATCCTGTGCACCGGCAGAGGTTTCCCACCAGGCCTTCACGAATCTCCCTCTCTGTTGGATTCGGATGTCTATCCAAAAGGACCTTTGCTGAGAGGATCATTCCGGGCGTGCAAAATCCGCATTGAATGGCTCCGTGATGGATAAATGCCTCATGGACGGGATGGAGCTTCCCCGCTCCGGACAAACCTTCTATTGTGGTGATTCTTCTGCCATCTGCTTGCAGGGCTAAAACCAGACAGGAGTTGACCGGCTCATCATCCAATAGAACCGTGCAGGCGCCGCATTCCCCTGCCCCACAGCCCTCCTTTGTGCCTTTCAACCCCAGTTCATTCCGCAACACATCCAGAAGCGTCCGGTTGGCCGGAATTTCAAGTTCGAAAAGTACTCCGTTCACACTCAACTTCAAAGGATATTTCATTGAACGTATCCTTTTGGGAGGAAACGGTTTAACCAAATTAAGCACAAAATCCTATCGCGGAGATGGGCAAGTCCCGCCGGGGGCGGGACTGCGTGTCGCAATGCTATTTTGGTTAAACGGTTACCTTCATTCAGATCCCTGTTGGAGGAATGGGAAGGCCGAGGGCTGCTTTGATCGCCCTCTCAACCAGGACCTTGACCATCTCTCTTCGATACTCGGCAGAGGCGCGAATGTCGGAGATGGGCTGACATTCCTTTTGCGCAAGACCTGCCGCCTGACGGATCATATCCTCATCCACCGGTTTCCCTTCGAAAACTCTCTCTGTCTCTCTGATTCTTATAGGAGTCGGAGAGACCGAGCCCAAAGCAATCCGGACTTCTTCAAAACTTCCCCTCCCCGGATCTACGGTCAGCAGAACCGCCGCACTTACCAGTCCAAGGTCCATACTCTTTCTTCGTCCCAATTTGAGGTATGAGAACGAACTGTTGACGGGCGGTTTAGGAACGATGACCTCTTTGAGCACCTCATCCTTCTCAAGAACCGTCTCTCCGGGCCCTGTAAAGAAGGATTCAAGGGGAAGGCGTCGCTCTCCTCTTCCGCTTGCGAGACAAACCTGTGCCTTTAGGACGAGCAGGGGTGATGCAGTATCGGCTGAGGGAGAACCATTGCAGAGATTTCCGCCTAACGTCCCCAGATGACGAATCTGAGGGGAGCCTATTTTATGGGCGGCCAATGCGAGGAGCTTCCATCCATTCTTAAGTAGAGTCGATCTTTCAATATCCGCATGTCTGGCAAGAGCGCCGATCCGAAGTGAATCTCCATCTCTTTCTATCCCTCTCAACCCGGGCAGAGCAAGCAGATTGATCAGCTTCTGCGGAAGGACCAGCTTCTGTTTCATCTGGACGAGCAGGTCCGTTCCGCCGGCAATCAACCTAACATCTTTTCCATACCGGGCGAGTAGGTCAAAGATTTCTAAAAGGGAAGAGGGATTAAAAAATTCAAAACGGTTGAGACGCATTGGGATTTAAAGAATCCGATCCTTGACTGCTGGGAATTCGCTCCGGACGGATGAAACTTTCTCAATATCGATCTCGGCCTGAAGGATGCATTCCTCATCCCCGCCGCTTGCAAGAATGGTTCCCCAGGGATCCACAATCATGCTGTGGCCACAGAACTGAGTCCCCCGGTTCTTTCCCGCGCAGTTGCTCGATATCAAGAAGGCGCTGCTCTCAATGGCTCGGATCCGGTTAAACATCAACCAGTGTTCCAGCCGCGGGTAGGGCCAGCCCGAGGTCACTAAAAATATTTCTGCGCCTTTATTCAACATGATCCTGAAGAGTTCAGGAAACCGGAGGTCATAACAGGTGCACATTCCGATTTTACACAGAGGAGTTTCAACCACAACCACTTCACTGCCACGAGAGAGGAGCTGGCTTTCCTGAGAGCCATATCCGAAGAGATGGATCTTCCGGTACCTGGCGATCAACTTCCCATCGGGGGAAAAAAGAAGGCTGGTGTTGAATAATTTTCCATTCTCCTCCTCCACAAAACTCCCGCTATGGAGATAAAATCCGTGTTCTTTGGCCTTTTGTGACATCCTTCGGGCCGTCTCTCCATTGACCGTCTCTGACTCTTTCGAATAGAGGTCGAAGGAGAAGTAGCCGATGTTCCATATTTCGGGAAGGATGACGAGATTTGCGCCTTTGGCCTGATCCAGAAGCGATTCCACCCGCTCAATCCTCCGGGACTTATCTTCCTCTCCAATCCCTAATTGAATCGATGCGATTTTAAACATCTCCCTTATCTCCGTAGAAAAGTATTGAAAAGGTCCTTTTTAGTCTTAAAAATGTCATTCCTGCGAAAGCAGGAATCCAGTTTTATATGTTTCTGGTTCCCTGCTTCCACAGGGACAAGTCTGGACTCCCGTTTTCACGGGAGTGACGATGGAGGTTTTTTTCTCAGCAACCCTTGAGGTAATCCAGAACTCGAACCTGATAATGACAATTCAACCTCTTCCCGGTTCGAGGATTGAAAAGCTCTGCCTCAAAATAGGGGCCATAAACAAATGTCCCGGTCACGAGGGGAATGGTGCCTGAGAAGATCATGGTTCCATTGAGTTTCTTATGAGTCGATTTATTCTTAACGAAATCCATCAGGTCTTCAGGAGTCATCACAGCTGAAAGCAAAGCTTCCTGATACAGAATTTTTTGACCCTCCTCATTTTTCGTCCACCCTCTCAGGATGATCTCATCCCAATCCCTTCTAACCTCCTTCAGCGGCCAGAGGCGATCCGACATGATGTTCGGGCAGACCTGCTTCGACTTGATGATGCTGACTGATTCCAATTCCCTGTCCGTGTGATCGCTTCCGACCCCGACATAAACCTTCTCCCCGGAGCAGACAAGGACGTATTCTGCTTCACCGGAGGTTCTTTCACTGACCACCTCGATCTCATCATCAAAGTAGACTAATTGAGTGATCATTTCATAGGCCGTGGGCGTCGATTCCGGAGCCGGCACCCCTTCCTTTTTCAGCTCCTCGATGTGGCTTCTCACCTTCTCCTGGTTTCTTCCCGTATAACCGGCGTTGACCATCCGCCTCATCTCAAAATGAATCTCCTCTTCATGGCACATCGTCTCAAGGGTGAATTTCATTCTTTTCAAAGGAGCCCCCTTCTAAATTCCTCGTAAGGAAATGGTCAAGAACAAAAAATGGTTTATGGGTCAGGGTTAAGGTTAGGAGGCCCGTTTCGGTTACCGGTTACGGTTACGTGTAAAGAATTAAGAGACGATTAACGTAGCCTTTTATTAACGATACGGGCCTCGTTGCCCTAGCCGTTAGTTAGACCTTTCCCCAACTATTTGTAATACCTGATTTCAAAGGTGATGCATCCCCTCGGGACTTCATAGGGACCATGTTTCATTCCCGGAGGCCGGCAGGCATAAAATCCCTTGCAAAAGGTCTTCTTCTTGGCAAGGTCGATCAACTCGCCTTCAACGATGTAGACCTCCTCCCAGAAATCATGCATCAGGGTCTGGGGCGTTCTGATGCCCGGTGGGAACTTTAACAGACGAGAATAGGATTTCGTCTCAGGGTCCAGGCTGAGAATTTTCTCCTTGATCCCGAGGGTATCTCCCTCCACGGGTCTCCATTCATATTCGGTGTCAACATCGATGAATTCAATCTCAGGCTTTGCCATATCGCTCCCCCAGTTATCCTTTCTCGTCGGCCAGGTTGTTTTTCATCATCTCGCCGAGGGCCTTTGACCGCCCGGTCGCCACTTCGACCGCATTGATCATGGTCGTCCTCAACCCGCCCTGCTCCAGGGTATGGAGGCCCGCAATCGCCGTTCCTCCCGGAGAGGTGACCATATCCTTCAGTTTTCCAGGATGTTCGCCCGTCTCGATCAACATTTTCGCCGCACCCAGAACGGTTTGAGAGGCAAGGATCAGGGAATCATCTCTTGAGAGCCCCACCTTGACCCCTGCATCTGCCAGGGCATCGATGATGAGAAAGATATAGGCGGGCCCGCTCCCGCTCAAACCGGTCACTGCATCGAGAAGATATTCCTCAATGAAGATCGATTTGCCCACGGAATCGAAGATGGTCTTCGCCATCATCAAGTCTTCTTTGGAGGCATGTTTTCCTCCGGCAATTGCCGAGACTCCTTCCCGGACAGAGACACAGATATTGGACATCACCCGGATCAGTTTTAGCTCTTTTTTAGCGCAGGATTCGATGGCATCGAGCGGCACTCCGGCCGCAATCGAAATGATCAGCTTTGAGAGATCGAGATGTTTGGCCAACTCCTCCACCACCTGCTTCATGATCTGGGGTTTCACGGCCAGAACGATAATATCAGATTGTTTCACCACCTCCGGATTATGGGAGGTCCCCCTTACCCCATACTGTTCCCGGACCGCCTTCAACCTCTCAGGCCGAACATCAGAGCAAAGAATCTGCTCTGGCCGGCAGAGATGGCCATGAAGAAGGCCATGGATCAGGGCCTCGCCCATATTGCCAGATCCCACAAAACCAATTTGTTTATTCCTTAACATGTTGTCTCCTCCTCAAAGGGTTCGCCCCGTTAGAAATGACTCCCATTATGGCTTGAAACCGAGCGGGGAGCTATTTCCAATGGGGTAAAAATTTTTGTGGCAAAAAACCTGTCAATTGTGGTAAATATGAAGAAACATAAAACTGAAATGGAAGCCTGTCAAGAAATAAAAATCTCAACAGGGAAGGAGTTGATATTATGTTTAAAAATATCCTGTTCTGCACCGATTTTTCAGAGAATTCCCATTATGCGTTCACCTATGCCCTCGACCTGGCAAAGACTTACAAGGCATCCCTTCTGGTCCTCCATGTAACACCTCTACCGGTTTATCCAGAGCAACTCTCGATCTATCTTTCCCCTGATAAGCTGGAGGAGCTGAAAAAATCCCAGAAGAACGAGGTGGTTCATCTTCTCGAGGAGAACTATCTTAAAAAAATGAATCGCTTTAAAAATTTCAGGATTGTTTTCAAAGAGGGGGAACCTTTCGTTGAGATTATTCGGATAGCAAAAAAAGAGTCTGCCGACCTCATTGTCATGGGGACTCATGGCCGGACCGGACTGGATCATGTCTTCTTCGGAAGCACGGCGGAGAAGGTGGTACGCAAATCCCCTTGCCCAGTGTTGACCATACGGCTACCCGGGAAAAAATTTAGAATGCCGTAAATGAATGAATCGTTATATGTGATGGGTGAATGTGTCAATTAAATAACGAACCACCAACGCGAGTGACATCTCACGAGTGTGCAAAAAAGTATGTTTCGGTATATCGTCATAGAGGGACCGATCGGCGTAGGTAAAACGAGTTTGACCAGACTCCTCGCAAAGGAGTTTAATGCGCGATTGATCCTCGAGAAGCCTGAAGAGAATCCTTTTCTTTCCCAGTTCTATTGGGATAGGAAAAAGTATGCCTTTCAGACCCAGATCTTCTTCCTGCTGAACCGTTTCCAGCAGCAGAGGGAGATTGCCCAGTTCGACCTCTTCAATCAAATCACCCTGAGTGACTATCTTTTCGCCAAGGACCGGATTTTTGCCTCCATGAATCTGGACGACCATGAATTAGCCCTCTATGACCAGATCTATGGCCTTCTCCATGGACAGATCCCCACCCCGGACCTGGTGATCTTTCTTCAGGCAAAGCCTGAGGTCCTGCATCACCGGATTAAATCGAGAAATACCGCCTATGAGAAGGATGTCGATTTAGAATACCTCAAGACATTGACAGAAGCCTACAACTACTACTTCTTCCACTACGACCAGGGCCCCCTGCTGGTGGTCGATACGAGTGAGATCGATTTTGTCAATCGACAAGAGGATTTCAACCAGCTCATTCGGGAGATCAAGCAGATGAAAAAGGGAACCTGGTACTTCATCCCCATGAAATCAAAATAATAGGAAATTCGAAGCACGAATATCGAAATCCGAAACAATCTTAAATGACCAAATTTTCCCGCCAAGGCGGGATTCCAAACAAGATAGTTTTAAGATTTTGGATTTTGAAAATTCGAATTTGTTTCGAATTGGTCCTGCTGGACGCTTCACCCAATATTCGAATTTCGTATTTATGGGCTAACCTGCCGGAGTTGTTGGTCCACTGTCCGTTTTGGGCGCTTCCTTCGCTGGCGTCTTCTCGGGCTTCTTCGCCACCTCTTTTACCGCCTCCTTGGGGGTAAAAGGGGCGAGAAGTCCTTTTTTGCGCAGCTTTGCCCTTTCCTTTTTCCGTTTTCTTCTTCTCGCTAATACCCGGTCCTTTTCCCGTTGTGGCATAGGTCCTCCTTTTTCAAAAATAAAATCCGAAATCCTAATATCGGGCGAAGCGTCCTCTTAGGACCAATTCGAAACAAATCCAAAATTCGAATATCAAATGCTCGAAACATTTTCTGATGATGTTGTTTTGAATTTTGGATTTTGGTCATTCGAATTTGTTTCGTGCTTCGTGCTTCGAATTTCGAATTTCGCATGACATCTTGGTAATCGACTCAGACAGCTGATCTCTTCCATGGCTTTTTCAGTGAGAGCGGCTGCATCCGACTCTCCCTCTGCGAAAAGAGGGGAGCCAATGCAAATCTCCACCCGTCTCCTCCATCCCTTTCTCTCTCCGTACCGTATCCCAACCGGGATAAAAGGGATTTTCTGTTTCAATTCTTCCTGATATTTCAGGATCATTTGAAGAAGCCGGCTTTTGCCTGCGCCCACGATGTCTCTAAAGTAAGTGCCTTCCGGAAAGATGACGATCTTCTCATTAGCCTTCAGCAGCGTGACGAGCTTTTTGAAAGAGTCCAGTGTCCGGATCGATTTTTCACGATCCACAGGGATTCCTCCTCCCAAGGAAATACATTGGCGGATCAAAGGAAATCGGAAGAGTTCCTTTTTGGCCACAAAATAGAGCGGCGGATGAAAAGCAAGACCCACCAGTGGGATATCGGTCCAGTACTGGTGCTTCGGAAGAATCACGGCAGGGCCCTTTTCCGGAAGGGTTCCTTTCATCCCTATCTCGATCTTGTAAAAGAAGGAAAAGACCAGTCGGGCAATTTTTTTGGTGAGTGAATACACGATGGGGTTTCTTTTCATGTCGGTCGTCTAATTAAAATCTGTCCATAAATTAACAGTTTTCAAGAAGTTCGTCATTCCGGCGAAAGCCGGAATCCAGTCTTTTCGTTCCCGCCAAGGGCGGGACTGGATGCCGGATCAAGTCCGGCATGACGCTGAAAGCAGTTTATAAACAGACTCTAATGGAGAATATCAGGGTATTAGAATCTCAGGAAATCATGGCATTTCCCATAATACTCTGGTCTCCTGATTTCCTGATATCCTATATCAATACGAATCCAAAAGGTCTTCTTTGGGAATTTCCGGGGGAATCTCGACCTTCAGCCACTCCTTCTTCGCCCGCTTAGCAGCAGCCATGCCGGCCTTCAGGGCATCCCGATTCAACTTCTCTGTTCCCTTGGGCACTCGTGCCAGAACTGCTGACTCGATCGCTTTCGACGAAACGATGGGGGTCAGTTGAGACAGGGCGCCGAGAGCCACGATATTGGCCACCATCTCCCTTTTAAATTTCTCTCTCGCGATTCGGGTAAAAGGAATCTGAAAGGCCCTCGGTTGAGGGACCTGTGTGACAAACGTCGAATCGACGATGAGGAGGCCCTCCGGTTTGAGGTCCGGGAAAAAATCATCGCACGATTTCTGGTTCATTACTAAAAGAAGATCGGGCTTCATCGCTTTGGGGTAGTCGATCTCCTCTTCACTGACGATCACTTCGGATTTGCTCGATCCCCCCCTTGCTTCCGGGCCATAGCTCTGAGTCTGGGCGACGAATTGGTGATCGTAAATTCCGATCGCCTCGGCCAGGATGATCCCCATCAGGATGATTCCCTGGCCTCCTGATCCTCCCAAACGAATTTCATACCGATCAGCCATCTTCTTCTCCACTAAGTCCGTCTGAAAATTCTGCCTAAAAATGTTCTGTTTGAGATTTGGAATTTTGGTAATTGGGATTTATTTGGTGTTTGGAATTTGGTGTTTGGATTTTATATTTTCTCCCCATCTCCCCATCACCCTATCTCCCCATCACTTCTTTGGCCCGTTCCTGAATTTTTTCGTATTCATCCTGATAGACCGGAAGTTTCTTGTCGACCAGCACGCCGATTACCATCTTATCCTTCAGCTCCTCCGGTTTCATCCTGGCCGCCTTCTCCGCGGTGACGGCCTGATCTCTCTGCTGTTCCATCATCTCGACAGCCGTTCCCAGACGGTTCTGCCTGCCATACTGGGTATGGCAGTGGGAAATAATCTCGACCACTGAAAATCCCTGCTTTAGAAATGCCTTCTCCATCAGGCTGTCCAGGAGCCTCGCATGATAAACAGTCCCTCTGCCCACGAAGGCTGCTCCTGCCGTGACCGCCAGCTCAGAGATATTGAAGGATTGTTCGATATTGGAATAGACGGTGGTCGTGGACCTCATTCCGTATGGGGTGGTGGGAGAGTTCTGTCCGCCTGTCATCCCGTAGATATTGTTGTTCAGGATGAGAGCCGTCATGTCGATGTTTCGCCGGGCCGCATGGATGAAATGGTTCCCGCCGATGGCCACCGCATCTCCATCGCCCATAATGACAATCACCTTCAGGCGGGGCTTGGCTAATTTGATCCCTGTGGCGAAGGTGATCGCCCGGCCATGTGTGGTGTGAAGGGTGTTAAAATCGACATAAACCGGAAGCCTCCCGGAACATCCGATGCCCGAGACCAGAACGATCTCATCCTTCTCATATCCGATCCGGTCAATGGCCCGGATAAGCGCGCCAAGCATGATGCCGATCCCGCAGCCCGGGCACCAGACATTGGGAAACTTCTTGTCATGCCGAAGGTATTTGTGGATCAATTTGGTGATCTCCGACATCAGGAAACCTCCCGGTAATAATCACTGCAAAATGGCCAGTTAAAAATTAGCAATGCAAAATGAAACCAAAAAACTTTTTCTCTTGTATCAATTTAGCTGTTCGAAATCGTCTTGTAAAATCCCTCCCAACCTCCCTTTTTCAAAGGGAGGAGAAGCATTTCCCCCTTTTGACAAAGGGGGACGAAGGGGGATGAGATCAGTTTTTTCAAAGCACTAAAGTGTTACTTTCTCTTGAATTCTTTGACATTGTTAATTGACCATTGCCCATTGCTCATTTTTCAATGATCTTTATGACACGACTTCCTGGATCCGATTCAATATCTCCATCGGAGTGATGATCGTCCCATCCACTTTGTTGAGGGTAATGACTCTGGCGACTCCCCGGTTCACCCGCTTCACCTCCCGGGAGATCTGGCCCATATTCATTTCGGGAACGATCAGAATCTTCGAGGTCTGGAGAGCCTTCTCCACGGCTGTTCTCATAAAAGGCCATAGCGTAGACAATTTGAGGAGCCCGACCTTCAGCCCCTTCTCCCTGGCTTCGATCACCGCCCTCTTTGCAGAGCGGGCCACACATCCGTAGGCGACGATCGTGATTTCAGCATCTTCCGTCTTGAAAAATTCGGCTATCTGAATTTCTGAGAAATGGGAGCTGATCTTGCGATGAAGCCTGGAGATGAAAGGGCCGATCTCATCCGGCCTCGATGTGGGAAAACCCCGGACATCATGGGTCAGGCCGGTCACATGATAACGGTACCCTTCCCCGAAATTGGCCATGGGGGAGACGCCGCTGGGCGTATCTTCGTAGGGGATATACCATTCGGGTGGCATGGTGGGTCTGACCCGGTTAATGATTTCGATCTTCTCCTCATCGTCCAGCGCCATCTTCTCCCGCATATGGCCGACCACCTCATCGATTAAAAGGACGACAGGGGTCCGAAACTTCTCTGAAAGGTTAAAGGCCTGGATGGTCATGTCATAACATTCCCTGACGGTAGAGGCGGACAGCACGATGATGGGATGATCGCCATGGGTTCCCCACCGTGCCTGCATCACATCACCCTGCGCCGGGAAGGTGGGAAGTCCTGTGCTGGGGCCTCCCCGCATTACATTGACGATGACACAGGGGACCTCAGCAATAATGGCCAGCCCCAGATTTTCCTGCATCAGTGAAAATCCCGGGCCGCTCGTTGCGGTCATGGACTTCACCCCTGTGAGGGAGGCGCCGATGACCGCACCAAGGCTTGCGATCTCATCCTCCATCTGGATGAAAGTTCCATCGGTCTTGGGCAATCGAACCGATAACACTTCGGAGATCTCTGTGGCTGGAGTGATGGGATAGCCCGCAAAAAAACGGCAGCCTGCCCGCAGGGCTCCCTCCGCCACGGCCTCATTGCCCTGAAGCAACAATTCTTTCCGGTGAGATTTCTTCTTCTCCCTTTGGTTCTGTCTCTTCACCTTTGACCTCGGCTCTCTTCTTCTCTTTGGTTTTTGTCTCCACAGTGATCGCAAAATCGGGACACCGGACCTCGCACCATCCGCAGTTGGTACATTTATCAATATCCTTCACATAGGGATTACCTGCCTCATCTTTGGCCAGAACCCCGGTTGGACAGAAAGCAACACAGATCCCGCAGCCCTTGCACCATGACTTAAAGATATCGATCCTGGGTGGTTCCTTCATCTTCTTTGGTTCTGCCATGACTCCCTCTGATGACCGACAGGGTCCTCTGTCTTACCCTTTGAAGGATATTCCTAACATAATTTAAACTAAATATAAAAGTGTTGCAAAAATTTTCGATCGGACCGCAACCTTTATTCCAAGCCCAGCTTGTGGCGTCTTCAAAATCTCGAAAATCATTCTGAATTATCGGGAGATCTCACCATTAAGATTTTATTCCCTGACCCACGATGAAAAAGTGATTCCGAATGTGAAATAGAATTATTCCTTCCTCTTAATCCTTCGAGATCGCTTCCGCTATCAACAAAAAAGAGTCCTATTCTTCCAGCGTTCCGTAGTTTTCAGGGTTGATATGATACCGGGGCACACACCTCCCTCCTCAAAGTTCGGTATACCTTTTATCTCCCCTTTTTGTGCTGACGGGCATAAAAGTTAATTGTGAAGTGTTATGTGAGAAGCGCCGATTTCTAAATTGTTGCCTAATATTCTTAGAATTGGGGGCGCATATTCCGTTCTGATAGAAGTTTATGTGGGTTATCATGGATCATCCTTCTCAACTCTCTATAAGAAAAACCCCATTCTCTCATTTTCTCAAGATAAGAAGCAAATCCTTCAACGGGAGATGGATTCGATACCTGACCAAAATCTGAGGATAAGATCACATGGTCAACGCCGATTTCCCTAACCTGCTCACAGACCACCTCCAGAGGTATAGGATTGGGACAGCTTTCGGTTACAGCAAAAAAACTGTGTTCTATTAATGCACCCATTCTTACTGCTTCTTTTTGATGTTCCAGGGGCATGGCCACAACGGATTCAGAGGCATGGGTTACCACTATGCGTCTGACCCCATACTGTACAGCCACTTTTAATATTTCGATAGATTCATCAGGCGAAATGTGACCCGTTGCCAATACGGCATCAAACTCGGCTATCATCTTAAGGATGATTCCACATCCCTGCATCATGACCTGATTCTTGTCGATGATTGTGATACCCTCAAAATCGTTATCAGGTAAAGGAAAGGGGGTCGGTGATTTTCCTCTTCCCCATCTGGCAATATGGTTTTTGGCTCCGTAGGTGGGGAAAAATATCATATCCGTACCGGCTCGGAGAGCAGCTTCCACGGCAGATGGGTTAAGTCCTCCTACGGGTGGATTAAGGGCTAGGGTGCTGAAAAAGTGAGGAACTCCTTGAAACATCTGATTCAGGACAAAACATCGTCCCACTGTGGAAGTAGTATGGTCCTTGATTACCAAGCCTTCCATGCCGGACTGAGCCGCACTTTTTGAAAGTTCAATGACATCCTGGGAACGGCGTATTACATCCGGCCAAGCATGAACATGGAGATCATAGGCTCCGTGTAAAATCTTTTCTGTGGGCACCCTTTTTTAGCTTCCTTCAAACAAGGATTTTATTCTTCCAAAAATATTGAGACGTTCTTTTCTAACCCATAAACAGCCTGGGAAAAAATAGAGATATTTCGGGTATATATGTAATCAGGACCAGTCCCAGAAGGGAGACAAAAAGGAAAGGAAGAACAGCCAGGGAGAGTTCATCCATGGTCATCCCTGTTATGCCCTTTGCAACAAAAAGATTATAGGCAAAAGGGGGTGTAATATAACCAATCACAAAATTGACCACCACAATCGTCCCAAAATGAGTTGGGTCAATTCCAAGTTTAATGGCAATCGGATGTAGAATCGGTGCAAGGATCACGATCGCTGCAGGGGTATCGAGCAAAGAACCTATGATCAGAAATAATATATTCACAAATATGAGGAAGATAAACTTACTATGTCCGAGCTCGAGAATGAATTTTGTGCCGACCTCCGGAATGTTCCAGGAGGCCATTAACCAGGCTGGAAGATAAGCTGCTCCGATAACAAACATGATCATTGCAGAGGTTCTGGCAGTTTTTTCCATACAATCCAAAAGCCCTTTCAATGTCAAGGTCCGTGTCACAAAAAATCCGACCAGGATAACGTAAATACTTCCAATAGCCCCTGATTCCGTGGGGGTGCAAACCCCTCCATAGATCAATCCGAGCACGACAGCGGGGGCGATTAAACCTACTTTTGCCCTCCACGTTGCTCTAAGGATGCCCTTCAAGGAAGGGCCTCTTCCCGAAACTGGGACCTTTTCAATTTTTGCCTTGGTAAAACTCAGGACCATCATGAGAAATGCGAGAACCAGACCCGCACCCATACCACCGAGGAAAAGTTTCGTAATGGATTCCTCCACAACAACCCCATAAATGATGAAGGGAATGCTTGGAGGAATTATTGGACCGAGGATCCCCCCCGAGGCAGCCACCGATACGGCGAACCGTTTTGAATATCCTTTTTTGACCATTTCCGGAATGGCGACCGTTCCAATGGCAGCAACCGTAGCAGGCCCTGATCCGGAGATGGCGGCAAAGATAGCACTGGCGATAGTCGTCCCCATCGCCAGACCGCCGGCTAAATAACCTACCAGTTCATCTGCGAAATCAACCAAAAGTCCAGAAATCTTAGCTTTTTCCATCACAATCCCGAGAAGGACAAAGAAGGGAATAGCGAGATAGGCGAAATGGTTGATCCCGCTTAAAAAGGTCTGGGCAACCATCATGAAATTCTGATCCATGACAATAAGACCGATGATACCGATAATCCCGAGGGAAAATCCTATGGGAATTCCAAAAATGATCAATACGATAAAGAGAATAAAGAGGAGGAGAGAAAGGGTCGCGGGATTCATAGTGAACCCCGCTTTTTTTCTGACGATTTCATAATCTTAATGATAGACAGCAGTGAATAAAAGAAGATCAGCAAGCCCCCTATCGGCATGGACAGATTTAGCCAAAGCATATTAATGCCTACAGCAGGAGTTTTTTCAAAGGGAAACATCACCGCATAGGTATATCCGTATATGACCCAAGTGAGGGAAAACAGGGAGATGATGGTCTGAATAAAGATTGTGAACCCCTTACTTACCCTGGGACTGAATCGTCTTGATAAAAAACTGAATTCTATATGTTCGCCGCTCTGCGTGAGCAAAACCACACCGAGTAATGTGAACCAAACAAAGAATATACCCGCCACCTCTTCCGGCCAGGAAAGAGCACGACCCACAACATAACGGAAGAAAACTTGAACTACGATAAGGATGACCAGCACCATCCCCTGAAGAGATACTAAGAAGACAATGATCTTATTCAAGTATGTCTCAATCAGTTGCATCATTCTGAAATAAGGGTGTCTTTGCGGGGTAAAAGAGACTGTCCTCTCTTCCCCCAGTCTGGACACAAAAGAGGGTTTGGTTCTGTTCGAAATTCATCTCCACTGGAGATTTTTTCCTTGAGCCGCCTGAGAGAATAAATCAAACCTCTGTTTTGCAAAAGTTCTCTTATTTAGAGGTATCTCTTGCTTTGATGATCGTATCTAAAACATCCTTCCCAATTTCATCCTCAAACTTCTTATATAAAGGTTTGACCGCCTCCTGGAAGGGTTTCTTGTCAGGCACATCGTTAATGGCCATACCCGTTGTTTTTAGCTTATCGAGGATATCACTTATAATGTCTTTTAATTTGCTTCGCTCAAAAACTGCCGCCTCTCTCGCAGCCCTCTTAACCATTTCTTTCTCCTCCGACGAAAATTTCTTCCATCTCTGTTCGGAACACATAATGATCAGTGGAGAATAGGTGTGACCTGTGAGGGAGAGGTATTTGGCAACTTCATGGTATTTATTGGCATAAATCACGGGTATCGGGATTTCAAGCCCATCGATCACTTTCTGTTGAACGGCGGTAAAGACTTCGCCCCACGGCATGGGTACGGCATTGGAACCAAGTGATTGGAATAGCCCTATATAGATGGGTGTGGTCATCACACGGAATTTAATGCCCTTGGTATCCTCAGGGGCCTTGATAGGGCGGACATTATTAATCATATGCCTGAAGCCGCCTTCTGAATATCCAAGCCCCACAATATTCAGACTTTTCAGTTTTTCAAGGAGCATTTCGCCCGCTTTCCCATCCAGAACGGCATGGGCGACTTTTTCATTAGGAAATATAAAGGGAAGATCGAGTGCCATAAAAGATTTAATGAATGCTCCGGTGGGCGCATTGGTGATGACCCCTAAATCCATTGTCCCCATAGTCAGGTTTTTGATCATTTCGTTTTCATTGCCGAGTTGCCCGCTCGGGAATAGATTGACCTTATATTTTTCCTTTGTATAAGTCTCGACCAACTCGGCGATTTTCTTCGACGTGATATAATAGGGATCATTCTCAGTGGCTGCCGTCACAAATCCGAGCTTTAATTCAATCTTTTGTGCCGAGGCCTGTGAAAGAAATCCAAAAAACAGGAGAGTCAAAAAAATAAGGGAAAGTAAATTTCTTCTTGTGATAAAGATTTTTAAAGTTTTCATCGTCAAGCCTCCTTTGAAATTTTGTTTGGTGACTCTAAAACTCCTTGGGATCATTTCAAGAGAAGAGTCCCTCCGCACCACTTTCTTTCAACTCCTTGATGAAAAACCTCCTAACCCGTTTGATCCAGGTTAATCCCCAGACGTTTAGCAGCATTCTTCAGATGAGCGAGAACCATCGCTTGAGCCTTGGCAGGATTTCCCACCGAAATAGCCTCGTATATGGCCACATGTTCCTGCTGCACCAACTGGGGCAAATTGGGGCGGCGGTTCGAGTGTTCTCTCGCCTTCTGGATCAGCTCCCTGAGTTTACCGTTTAAAAAACGCATCAAGTCCTGAAGATAAGGATTAGCGGTAGCCCTTGCAATTATTTGATGGAATTCGAGATCAGGATCTGTTCCGTCCTTCCTTTCTTTCACCGCTCGATCCATCCGTCCCAGATACTCCTTGATGGCCTTTATATCCTTTTCTTTCCGCCGTTTGGCAGCCAAAGCTGCTGCGTTCCCCTCCAAGATGATGCGGAGCTCATAAAGATGAGAGAGTTCCGCTAAACTTATGTTACTCAGGTCTTCCAAACGAAATGGACGCTGTTTTTCAAGTTCGGCTATCCTGGCTCCCACCTTTTGTTTGGAATCCAAGAAGCCATCCTGTTTGAGGCGGGCAAAGGCTTCCCGGATGACGGTTCGACTAACACCGAGGTCTTTCGATAAAGCCGGTTCAGAAGGCAACATCTCTCCTGGTCTCAGATTCCCTTTATGGATCTCAGAAACCAAAAAATCGGCTATTTGTTCTGAAAGCCCAGATGCCCTTTTGAACTTTCTTGTGGTCCGAAGTTGACTCATTTCAGTTCTTATTACCATAATGGGCAAAATCTGTCAAGAAAAAAATAGTATTGTCATACAATATTATAATATGCTAATATATACGGAGAGCAAGGGGAATATTCAGTTAACCTTCCAATGTATCTTTTGCTCTGAATCCAAGAGGGAGCATAGACCAGGAGCGGGTAATGGAGGACTGCATAAAACAGGCTTTGATGGAGATCGTGGGGCTGGAGAACTTTACTGATGATTTGATCGAGTTGGTTCCCTATTCCTATGATGCCTCAGACCATGACCATCGGCCTGAGGTGGCTGTTTGGCCAACCAGCACAGAACAGGTTTCCAATATTCTCATTCTCGCAAATGGTCACCTTTTTCCCGTTACACCTCGGGGAGCGGGAACAGGGCTTTCTGGAGGCGCTGTCCCAGTTCGTGGAGGTTTAATTATGGATCTGTGTAAGATGAACAGAATTATTGATATTCGGATCGCCGATCGTCAAGTCATCGTAGAACCCGGAGTGGTCTATGCCGATCTTGAAAATGCTCTTGCTCCCCATGGTTTTTTCTTCCCTCCCGACCCTTCAAGCAGCAGTGTGTGTACGTTGGGTGGAAATGTGGCTACCAATGCAGGAGGAATCCGAGGAGCAAAATACGGAACGACGCGTGATTATGTTTTAGGATTGGAGGCCGTTCTGCCAAATGGGCAAGTGATCAGGACAGGGTCAGGGTGCATCAAGTCTTCCTCCGGTCTTGATTTAACTCGCCTCTTTGTTGGCTCTGAAGGGACCTTGGGCGTAATCACAGAAATCACTCTGAAAATTAACCCTAAACCCATAGAAACAAAGACAAGCTTAGCCTCCTTTTCCAATCTTAGCGATGCCGGTCAATCGGTCATCGAGATCATTCACTCTGGAATTCTTCCAAGTGTCCTCGAATTGCTGGATGAAAATACCATTCAGGTTCTCACGGAACACGGAAAGATAGACCTTCCCCATGCTGCGGCAATGATCCTGGTTGAAACGGATGGATACACCGATGCAGAGACTTCGTTCCAAATGGATAAAGTGATTGAAGTGTTAAAGAGGAACAATGCAACTGATATCCGGATAGCCAGGTCAGCGAGAGAAGCTAAAGAGTTATGGAAGATCCGCAAGTCGATTGGAAGCGTCGCTGCCCAACTTCGAACTCACAACGTCTCAGAGGACGTAACCGTTCCCATTTCAAAGATCGTCGATCTCATGACAGGGA
Source organism: Deltaproteobacteria bacterium (assembly GCA_018333535.1). Classification (GTDB taxonomy): domain Bacteria; phylum Desulfobacterota; class BSN033; order BSN033; family UBA1163; genus RBG-16-49-23. The sequence continues at coordinate 46,103 of JAGXTA010000049.1, forward strand.
TATCAAATATTGTCCGCCATTATGGCTTGCCTTTTGTGATCTTTGGCCATGCGGGAGATGGAAACCTTCACCCTCGAATTATGTATGACCGCTCTGATCCGGATCAGGTTGAGAAACTCCGCATGGCGGTGGAAGAGATTTTTAAACTCACCTGCCGATTAGGGGGGACCCTCAGCGGAGAACATGGGATTGGTTTAGCTAAGGCGCCTTATTTATCCCTCGAGCATGATTCAATGAGAATGAACTTGATGAGGGCCATTAAAAAATTATTTGATCCTAATAATATCCTCAATCCCGGCAAAATGGCATTGAGCAATTAATTGGATGGATGTCTGCAGTCTGTTGAAATTTTACTTTTTCTTTGACTCAACCCTTTCGGAATGCACAGAAGTGGTTAATGTTCTTCATTTTCTACATCTTGATATCTCTCCCGCACTATTCTATTTTTTTATAGATGAAAAAAAGAAAGGGTTGTCAAAGGTTTTCGATGAGGGCTGAGGCAAACTCAGAACACTTGACTTTCTTGGCTTTTTTCATCTGTCTGGCAAGATCATAGGTGACGATCTTCTGTGAGATGGTCTTTTCCAGGGCTTTCACAATGGCCTCCCCTGCTTCCCTCCAACCCAGGTAATCGAACATCATCGCTCCGGAAAGGATTAAAGAAGAAGGATTGATCACGTCCTGGTCTGCATATTTAGGCGCACTTCCGTGAGTGGCCTCAAAGACAGCGGCCCGGTCTCCGATATTGGCTCCGGGTGCCATGCCCAAACCTCCCACCTGTGCGGCCAGTGCATCGGACATATAATCTCCGTTGAGATTGGGCATGGCCAGGACATCGTACTCTTCAGGCCTTAAGAGGATCTGTTGAAACATGGCGTCTGCAATCCGGTCTTTGATCACAATCTTTCCGGAGGGAACCTGCCCCTCCCCGAGGTCGCTCTCCAAAATGATTCTGTCTCCGAATTCCTCCCTGGCCAACTGATATCCCCAATCCCGGAATGCACCTTCGGTGAACTTCATGATATTCCCCTTGTGAACCAGCGTGACACTCTTCCGGTTGCGAGAAAATGCATACTGGATGGCCATCCGAACCAGGCGGTATGTCCCGAATTGGCTGATAGGCTTAATCCCGATTCCGGAATCCCTGCGTACCTTTTTCCCAAACTCCTTCTCCAGAAATTCTATCAATTTCAACGCCTCTTTGGACCCTTCCTTCCATTCAATCCCCGAATAGACATCTTCGATATTCTCCCGAAAAACCACCATGTCCACCTTCTCTGGATTCTTTAATGGACTCGGAACCCCGGGAATATACTTCACAGGCCGGATGCAGGCATAGAGGTCGAGCCTCTGCCTCAGCAGAACATTGATGCTTCGAATCCCTCCACCCACCGGAGTGGTCAGTGGACCTTTAATGCCGATCTTATATTCCCGGATGGCCTCAATTGTTTCCTCAGGAGCCCACTCCCCTTTCAATTGAAAAGCCTTCTCTCCGGCATAGACCTCCAGCCAGTGAACCTTCCTCTTTCCTCCGTAACACTTCTCCACAGCCGCATCGAAGACGCGAACCGAAGCCCTCCAGATATCCGGCCCCACCCCATCCCCTTCAATGAAGGGAATAATAGGGTGATCAGGGACATGCAGTTTTCCGTCGGTGTAATCAATTTTTTCTCCAGACATTTTCTTCCCTTGCTATTTATTTTCTATCTTCTTTACCGGTGAATCCAACCTACTTGATCATTAATTGAATCATTAAATTCAAAAATTCACTGGGAGTAACAATTTGGGTATGATGGAATTCTTTAACAGGAAAGTGGTGGATATTTCCAGTGATGAGGAAATCGGCTTTCGCTTCTAATGCACATTCTAAAAAAGCATTGTCGGCTGGTTCTTTAGCAACGTCATAAATTAAAACTTTAGGCACAACCCATAAAGCACGTCTTGTAAATATAGAAAGAAGTTTTTTTACTTCTGCCTCGTCCAGACCCTTGAATTTATCTCGTGCCAAAACCTCTTTATATTCAGTAAAGATTTCTTTGCTCAAACAAACCGTACAGTCACCTTGAATGAAAAGAGAGAGAGTTAAAGCTGGATTGCTCTGGGGCTTGAGGAGCGCTGAAACAACGACGTTGGTGTCAACCACAATTCGGAGCATATTGTCAATAACTATTTGATAACGTTCACGACATCGTGGACAAATTTAATGCTCAGGACATCGTGGAAAAACGTTCTTTGACAATCGAATAGCCACAGCCCGTTATATCATGAACACCCATTTCATATTTAAGGAGGTGTTCATGAAAAAGAAGATTAAGCAACAAAGGCTAAAAGCTGTACAAAGGTTCTTCGATGGCGAAGATCCAAAAGACATTTGTGCATCTCTTGGTCGTTCGCGATCATGGCTGTACAAATGGGTGACACGATATGCCCCTGATAACTCACAATGGGTTGAAG
>JAGXTA010000050.1 GCA_018333535.1 Deltaproteobacteria bacterium
CAAGGGCTACCACAAAAGCATCATAGGCTCTGACCGGGTTATTAGGGGCCACGTAGTCTTCAATGCTGGGTGGAAACAGGCCGAGTTGAAAACGATCTCCATATCGATAGGCCATTGGGATTCCTCCTCTGTTGGGCTGCATTGTATCATATCGATATGGAGACAGGTAGAGTTTTTTCATTCGTTATGCTAAAAATTGTTACCCCTCACCCTCCCCATTGTGACACAGTCTCTCAAGGGGGAGGGATAAACGGTTATATCCTGGGAAGACCTGCTTCATCAAAAACGCCTTCAAAGAGTGGACCGGTGAGATACCGTTCTCCCGAATCAGGTAAGATCGCCACGATTGTCTTTCCATCGAACTCACCGCTCTTTGCCAGTCTTAATGCCACGGCAATGGCCGCACCACAACTGACACCTGAAAGGATTCCTTCCTCACGGGAAAGTCGCCTCGCATGATCTATTGCCTCTTGACTGGTGACCTGCTCAACACGATCCACCATAGACAAGTCGAGAGTGTCGGGGATGAACCCGGCGCCAATTCCCTGAATCTTATGGGGTCCGGGTTTGAGCTCCTCTCCTGCAAGGCGTTGTGTAATCACCGGGCTTTCAGCCGGTTCGACGGCAACGCTGATAATCTTTTTCTTCTTCTCTCCTTTTATATATCGGGAAACACCGGTAATGGTCCCGCCTGTTCCCACGCCCGAAACAAGCACATCGATCCCACCGCCTGTCTGTTCCCATATTTCAGGACCTGTCGTCTTGAAATGGATCTCCGGATTCGCAGGATTCTTAAACTGCTGGGGCATAAAGTAATTGGGACCGGATGAAGCAATACGCTCAGCTTCCTCGATCGCCCCCTTCATTCCTTTAGCGCCAGGGGTCAGGATGATGTGAGCACCCAGAATCGTAAGCACCTTTCGCCGTTCCATTGACATGGTCTCGGGCATGGTGACATTCAGCTTATATCCCCTTGCAGCAGCCACATAGGCTAATGCAATGCCCGTATTCCCGCTTGTCGGTTCGATGATTTCCATCCCGGGCTTGAGTAATCCCTTCTTTTCTGCCGCCCAGATCATATTTGCCCCTATCCGGCATTTAACTGAATACGCAGGGTTTCGGCCTTCGATCTTTCCAAGAATCGTGGCCTTAAGGCCCTGGGTCATCCGGTTGATCTTCACCAAAGGGGTGTTGCCAATTGAGAGTGAATTGTCATCAAAATATTGAGCCATAAACATCTCCTTTCAAGTTTATTGGAATATTGGAAAAATGGAATAATGGAATGTTGGGTAAAGATCAAAACTAAAAACTACATATCTTTTCTTGTTTTTCCTCCCCATTATTCCACCATTCCATCATTCCAATATTCCGGTCTCTCAGTTCATCGGCAGTTTAAACTTTCTCAGCCTCAAGGCATTGCTGACCACGGTCACCGATGAAAACGCCATTGCCCCTGCGGCGAAGATGGGATTGAGAAGAACCCCAAAGAAGGGGAAAAGCGCTCCTGCAGCCACGGGAATGAGAATCGTATTATAGGCGAAAGCCCAGAAGAGGTTTTGCTTGATATTGCGTATCGTCGCCTTGCTCAGGGCAATGGCGGTCACCACTCCTCTCAGGTCTCCGCCGATCAATGTGATGTCAGAGGACTCCATTGCCACATCCGTTCCTGTTCCAATAGCAATCCCTACATCGGCCTGGGCTAAAGCAGGCGCATCGTTGATGCCATCGCCGACCATTCCCACCTTCTTTCCCTCGCCCTGAAGCCGTTTGACCTCTTCAGCCTTCTTCTCAGGAAGGACTTCTGCCAGGACCCGATCAATTCCAATCTGACCGGCAATGGCTCTTGCCGTCCGTTCATTATCACCGGTCAGCATCACGACTTCCAATCCCATGCGGTGGAGGGTTTCCACTGCTTCCCTTGAATTTTCTTTCAATGTATCCGCAACGCCGATAATGCCTGCGGCCTTCCCATCGACGGCTAAAAACATTGGGGTCTTTCCCTTGCCGGAAAGCTGTTCCGCCTTATTGAGCAATCCATTAAGATGCACCCTTCTTTCTTCCATCAGCCTTAAATTTCCGAGGAGGACTTCCCTTGCCCCAATCATAGCCTCGATGCCGTGACCTGCGATGGCTTGAAAGTTTTTTGGGTCTAAGAGTTGTAAATTTTCCGCCTTTGCCTTCTTCACAATCGCCTCCCCCAGAGGATGTTCCGATCCTTTCTCGGCTGAGGCTGCCAAAATTAAGATCTCCTGCTTTGTGAATCCTTCGGATTCGATGACATCGGTGACCGATGGTTCCCCCCTGGTCAATGTCCCTGTCTTATCCATGACGATCGTGCTGAGCCGATGGGCTGTCTCCAGGGCCTCTGCCCCACGGATCAAGATCCCATTCTCTGCGCCCTTTCCTGTCCCGACCATGATCGAGGTGGGAGTGGCCAATCCCAGGGCGCAGGGACAGGCGATGATGAGGACCGCGATAAAGTTGAGGAAAGCATAAGTAAAGGCAGGGTGAGGACCGAAGAGAAGCCAAATGATGAATGTGATCACTGCTATAGAGATGACGATCGGGACAAAGTAACTGGCAATCACATCGACCATCCTCGCAATCGGCGGCTTCGAACCCTGGGCCTCTTGAACCAGTCGAACAATCTGGGAAAGAACCGTATCCTTGCCCACCCTGGTCGCTTCAAATTTGAACGTCCCTGTCTTATTAATGGTTGCGCCGATAACTCCATCTCCGGTCTTCTTTTCGACAGGCAAAGACTCGCCTGTGACCATTGATTCATCCACAGAGGAATAGCCCTCTTTAACGATTCCATCCACCGGAATCTTCTCTCCTGGCCGGACAATAACAAGGTCTCCGGGCGCCACCTCGCTCACTGGGATATCCATCTCGTCGCCATTCCGGATGATTCTCGCTGTCCTAGGCTGAAGGCCGATCAGCTTCTTTATGGCCTCCGAGGTTTTGCCTTTTGCCCTCGCCTCAAGTAACCTTCCTAAGAGGATGAGGACGATGATGGCGGCAGAGGTGTCAAAATAGACATCCATCATCAGGCCCTTGACCATGATCAAATGGGGGCCAAAGGTGACGATCAGACTGTAAAGATAGGCGGCAGATGTCCCGACAGCGATCAGGGTATTCATATCGCTCGTCTTATGCCTGGTCGCCTTCCAGAACCCCACATAAAACTGCCATCCGGCCCAGAACTGGACAGGGGTGGCCAATAGAAATTGGATAAAGAAATTTGTCTCCATGGAAAGGCCTGTCCATTTTCCAAGAAGTGAACCACCGTACATGAGAATAAGGATGGGGCTCAGGAGGATGGCGCCGATGATAAATTTTTGCTTTAGCTTAAGGAGCTCCGCTTCCCTGGCAAGTCTTTCTTTTTCAACAATATCCTCTTCTCGAAGAGCCGAGTCTCCTGCTTTCACTTCAAGGGTCTGATAACCTGCGGCCTGAATGGCTGTCTTGAAATCCTGGATGGAAGCAACGCCCGGAACATATTCGATCGTTGCCCTCTCCGTGGCGAGGTTGACATTGACCTGAAACACCCCTTTAAGAGAGCGAATCGCCTTTTCAACTTTGCTCACACAGGAAGCACAGGTCATTCCCTGAATGGGAAGGACAACCTTTTCCACCCTTGCCCCATATCCAAGGTCTTTCACTTTTTCGATTAAATTCGAAATGTCCGTTTGCCCTGGATGGAAAAGGACGGTTGCCTTCTCTGCGGCAAAATTGACCGTCGCCTGAGAGACTCCCTCCACGCTCCCCAACCCTTTCTCAATCTTGGCTGCACAACTGGCGCATGACATTCCGGTAAGGGAAAGATCCATGCGCTCCAATTTTTCTTTAGAATCGCCTGATTCCATAAACATCCTCTTAGGATAGTGAAATTTCGTTAACCCCATTCCCCCCTTTTCATTGCAACGTTAAGGTTACTTCTCAATTAATTGGTTCAGAACGGATATGATTTCAGGACTGTTCCAATCCTTAGGGCCAATCACTTTTCCGACCATTCTTCCCTTCTTATCAATCAGGATCGTTGTAGGAATTCTTTTGGCTCCGTAAAGATCAAGTGTAAAATTTTTAGGATCGATTAAGACCGGAAAGGTATAGCGGTGTTTATCGATAAATTCCTTTACCTTCTTCTTCCCCTCATAATCGACAGAAATGGCCAAAAAGACGAAGCCTTTCTCTTTAAACCTCTGATATAAAGCCTCCATGGAAGGCATCTCCTCCTTACAGGGGCCGCACCAGGTCGCCCAGAAGTTGAGGAAAACGACCTGCCCTTTGAAATGTTTCAATTCAACCTTTTTTCCGTTTAACTCCTCAAGGCGAAAGTCGGGAACCTTCTTGTGATTTACCGTTTGAACCCCTGCTTTTAAAAAAAGAGGGTCCTCTCCTCCCTCTGCAAAAGAGTGAGGCATCAAAAGGATGAAGATTAAGACGAATAACCGAAAATAAACTCCCTTGATGGTCATTGATTTGCCATTTATCCCCACAGTTATTTATACCACCCATCCCCCCCTTCTTTCAAACGAATTTAAAAATTGGGGGTAACCCCTCAGTTAAAGAAAGAGAAGTGGGGCCCTATTGTCTACAGGTCCATTTTCCCTTATAATCTTTGTGATGAGGGGATCCCACTTCAAAGAGTTTGAAGCCACCTCCCTGTACTGCCCTAAATGCAAGGCCGCCGTGCCGGTCAGGAAGAAGTTGCTCCTGGTCCTGCCTGAGGGGGAGGAGTTTGAATATCTCTGCGCCTACTGCTCTTCTTCCGTAGGAACCAAAATCGACAAGAATGCCCACCAGATCGAGCTGATCCTCAAGCCTTAAAAGGCGCCAGACGATACATAATCTCCGGTTATCCCCTTATAACAAAAAATAGGTTGACAACCGTCTCTCTTATAAAGATAATCAGGCAAGTAAGTTTTTACAAGAAGTAGGGTTTCATTCCTTCCTTTGATTCATTCGTCAATTTGAGACTTATGGAAAGTGAGCATGGGCGTCTTTTTTCTGGATAAACCCTGAGGGAGAACCATCGTTATGAAAAGGAGGTGAGGAGAAAATTTTTTAAAAGGAGGCTAAGGTCAGAAGGTCGTCTTCCAATCAGCACATCTTAAAAAGGAGGGGTAAACATGGCAGAAAAAAAAGGTTTCCCGATGCCGTTAGAGGTTCAATATCCGAAAGAATTAGAAGGATGGGAGGAGATGTATCCGCCCACTTACCTGTTCAGCAAAGAGAGAAAGGAGTGGGAAGAGAAACACTTCTGGTTTCATGACAAGATACATGCCCCTGAGGCCATGTATCCGCTCGACCTCATATTTCAGGAGGCATGGCAGATTTCCCTTTCACAGTATACGACAAGAGTCTTCTGCATCCCGCCCGCCCAGGGGATTGCTCAGAGGATGGTCGGTTGCTACATGTATATTACACCGGTTGCGCCTCCGCCGCCTGAAATCATCGGCGAAAAAGCCGCTCTCTTTGGAAAAAGGGTATTTTATATTTTTGACCACTATGATGAACTCTGGGGAATATGGTTGAAAAAATTTAGAGCCCTGGGTGAAGAGATGGAGAGCATCAAGGTCCCAAAGGAATTCCCAAAATTTGAGCCGGATGATACAGTCTTTCCCGAACCAAAGGGTTATTACACTTCTTTTGAAGTCATCGAGGCCTGGGACAGGCTAGTCAACCTTATGATCAAAGGGTGGCAGTACCATTTTCAGTACCTCAATCTGGCCTATCTTGCCTATCTGATGTTTTCAGATACCTGTCGAAAGCTCTTCCCCGGGCTCAGTGAGAGCGTCATTGGAAAGCTGGTCGCCGGCGCTTATGTCCAGATGTTTCGACCAGAAGAAGAATTGTGCAGGCTTGCCCGTCTTGCCGCCGCAGTTCCAGAAGTAGCAAAAATCGTGAAAAGTGATATCTCTCCTGATAAAAAGTTCGAGTCTTTGAGAAAGACTGCAGAAGGAAATGACTGGCTGGTGGAATATGAAAAGTCGAAAGACCCGTGGTTCTATGTCTCCTGCGGCAGCGGCTGGTTCCACTACGAGGGGAGCTGGACCACCAAACTGGAAATTCCCTTTGGATATCTGAAGAGCTATGTGGAAAGGGTGGAAAGAGGAGAGAAAATCGAGAGGGACCTTCCTGCAATTGACAAGGCAAGGGCCGAACTGGCGGAAGAATACAAAAAACTCATCAAGACTGACGAGGACAGAAAAGCTTTCGACGATACTTACAAAGCTGTCCGCACGATCTATAAATATGCAGAGGATCATCTCTTCTGGGTTGAGCACTGGTTCCACACGATATGGTTTGACAAGGTGAGGGAGTTTGGCCGTCTCTTTGTGAAGTCCGGTATACTGAAGGACGTCAATGATATCTATCTCTTTAACCGATTTGAGGTCCCCAACCTCATGGAAGATATGGCAACGACCTGGGCATTGGGCGAAGGTGTGCCTTCCGGGGCTAAATACTGGCAGGCCAAGGCGGAAAAGCGAAAGAAGATCCTGGAGACGGCAAAGAAGTGGAATCCTGTCCCTGCCCTTGGAACTCCGCCTGAAGAGATTGCCGAACCGTTTACGATCATGCTCTGGGGCATTACAACAGATAGGGTAAAGGAATGGATGAAGGGAGCCGCCATTGCTCCGGCAGATGTTACCGAACTGAAAGGATTTGCTTCTTCTGCCGGTGTCGTTGAGGGAAAAGTGAGGGTTGTCAAACTTCTTGAGGAGATCACCAAGGTAGAACAGGGCGATATCCTTGTTTGCCCGACCACGAACCCTGCCTGGGCGCCAATCTTCACCAAGATAAAAGCATCCATCACAGACATCGGCGGCCTGACCAGTCACGCCGCCATCGTATGCAGGGAGTATGGGGTCCCGTCTGTAACCGGAACAGGAATCGCCACCACCGTGCTTAAGACAGGCGACACTGTAAAAGTGGATGGAAATACCGGAATTGTGAAAATATTGAAACGAGCCTAATCGATTGTAGAATGCGGATTGCGGATTGCGGATTTTCGGACCTATCAATTCCGAATTCCGCATTCCGAATTCCGCAATTTTTTAAACGGAGTTTACTATGCCTTACACGTTATGGTTTGACAGGGCCGGGAAGGAGGCCCTCGCTCTGGTCGGAGGCAAGAATGCCAGCCTGGGCGAGTTGATCCGGGCCGGTATCCCGGTCCCGCCTGGCTTTTCTGTGACAACAGATGCTTATCTTGATTTTATCACAGGTAGCCTCAAAGACAGAATTGAGAAAATCCTTTCAAGGATCGATCTTCAGGATGTCGCTTCCCTCGAGGAGGCAAGCAAAGTAATCCGACAGCAGATGGCCGAAACCCCGTTCTCTAAAAAGATAGAGGAGGAGATTGGCTCTAACTACGAAGCCCTGGCAAAAGTCTTCGACACACCCGACCTTCCGGTTGCTGTCCGCTCCAGCGCTACAGCCGAGGATCTTCCCGGAGCCAGTTTTGCCGGACAGCAGGACACCTTTCTCTGGGTGCAGGGAATCGATGATGTTCTGGAAAAAATTAAACACTGTATGTCGAGCCTCTTTACACCGAGAGCCATATCGTACAGGGTTAAGATGGGATTTCCTCATGAGAAGGTTTTAATCAGCGTGGGCGTCCAGAAGATCGTGGATGCCCGGGCCGCAGGAGTAATGTTCACTCTCAATCCTCTCAATGGAGATCCTTCCAGGGTTGTCATCGAAGGCAACTGGGGATTGGGAGAAACAGTCGTAGCCGGGCTCTGTAACCCCGATAAATTTGTCGTGGACAAGGTAACCATGGTCATTGAGAGGGAGATTTCTTTAAAAGGTGTGGAATGCATCTTCGATGTCCGGAGTAGAGAGGTCGTCCATGCCGATATCCCTCCCGATCGCCGGGAGACCCAGTGTATCGAAGATCAGGAGGTTCTGGAACTGGCAAGATATGCAAGAAAAATCGAGGACTATTACGGCTGTCCCCAGGACATCGAATGGGCCATCGATAAACAGAAACCCTTCCCTTTCAACATCTATATGGTCCAGAGCCGGCCGGAAACCGTTTGGAGCCAGAAGAAAAAGGAACCCGTCCTCGGGAAAAAGAGCGTCTATGAACTTCTGATGGAAAAGGCGTTATCAACCGTGAAAATTGGTTCCTAAGCAAATTGGTTTGAGGAGCCTGAAAGGAGGTTACTTTTATGGGAAATGAAAAACCACCGGAAAAGATTGGTATCGGTCCTCCTGGAAGATTGGGAGGTCTCATTCAATTCATCGTTTTCGCTATCGTGGGAATTCTCATATTCGTATATTCCATCTCTCCCGAATCCATCGTAATGAAGATTATCCCCGCCACACTCATCATGCTTGTCGCCCTCGGCCATCTCGTCCTCTTAGGGGATAATTGGCCATTGGCGCCTCCGGCCGGCAATTGGACACCTGCCAAATCACGTCTCATTCCAGGAATTGGGATGACCCTGCTTTGGGCCATTTTCACTGCCGTCGGATTGCTCTTCATGAAATTCATCTATCCCGGATGGGTCATAGGCCCACTTTATCTTTGGTTTGGAGTGATCTGGTTCTGGGCTACCCTCCTCTACGGAGTGAACTGGGGAGGATGGCCTTTTAAGGGGAAACTCCATCCCTGGGGAACAATGGCGGCAAGTTTCCTTGTCACCCTGGTCATCTCTATCCTCATCTGGAATTTTTTGACCAATCTCGATGGAACACCTCTTGCTGATACGTCCATGAATCATAAGGGTCCTCTCAATGTGAACTGGTTGACAGGATACCTGGTCTGGTCCATCGCCTGGTTCTTCGTCTTCAGCCCTGTCTTCACCACCCAGGGAACTCCTTTTACAAAATGGGGTCATCCCGGGGCAGCCATTGGTCAGACTATCCTTGCCCACCTGTTGGGGTATGTCTTCTGGAGTGGAAGCTTAGCTCTTGGTGTCAGCCCGACCTTCTCCTTTGCTGCTGTTGGCTCATCACTCATCTTCTGGCCTCTCGTCCACTCCTGGCATCTTCAGTTCTGGGGAGTTACTAAATATACCTTCGCTAAAAGGGCTTTTGCGGCATTCATCATCCAGTGCATCTTTATTGCTATCTGGATCATAGTGTTAAGATTGATCCTCAGCCCTACTGCCGAGGTTATAGCGGCCGCGAAACTTCCTGCTGACATCAATATTCTCATTATTTATCTCAACCTCTGTATCGTAGCTCCAGCCCTCATTGCCCATAACGCCTTCTGGCTGAGGTGGCCATTGACACTTCCCAATCCACCGGGAACCCCACCCCCTGACCAAGCCGCATAAACAATGAAGCCCTGGGACATCCTCTCCCAGGGCTTTTTCATTTCTGACCCGGATAAATTCATCCCTTGCACGCCTCATTGAAATCTGCTTTAATCTTCCCAGAAAATAAAAGTCTAACGGTAAGGGTAACGAGGCCCGTATCGTTAATAAAAGGCTACGTTTATTGTCTCTTAATTCTTTACACGTAACCGTAACCAGTAACCGAAACGGGCTTCGTAACCGTAACCCAAACACCCGGAGTATTTTCATTGTTCGAGGGTGACGCTCCGTCATGAAGGATTGCCCAGAAAATAGCCTCCATTGCCCCCCCTCCCCTGGGAGACTGTGTTGTAATTCACCATTCGCTCTTCGACTAACCGTTCGCCCTGAGGCTCTCGAAGGGTGAACGGTTCGCTCAGCCTCTGGCTCGGAGAGAATAGGCTCTGTCCAACCACAAACGGCCTTACGACACAGTCTCTGGTGGGAGAGGGTGGGGGTGAGGGGGCCAGGGAGAGATGAATGGATCAATCCATGAAATCTGGCAAGCTACCGACCGATCTCCTGGACAAGGTTTTAAAGAGATATTCTATCGTCGATCCCACCGTTATCATCGGCCCAAAGATCGGCGAAGATGCGGCAGTCATCAACCCCGGAAAAGAGATGACCCATTACTGGGTGGTGACCTCAGACCCCATCACCTTCACAACGGAGGAGATAGGGTATTATGGGGTCGTGGTCAACATCAATGACATCGCCACAAGAGGGGCTACTCCGAAATATTTCCTGGCCACCCTCCTCTTCCCTGAAGAGGGATCGGATCAAAAACTCATCCATAAGGTCTTTCGCCAGATCCACAATGCCTGCCGTCGCTTTAAGGTTTCTTTCATCGGAGGCCACACGGAAATAACGCCAGGACTAGACAGAATCATTCTCTCAGGCCATATGATCGGAGAGGTCAAAAAAGAGAATCTGGTTAAAACGAGCGGAGCAAGAGCGGGAGATCTCCTTCTGATGGTTAAAGGAGTCTGCATCGAAGGAACTTCGATCATCGCAAGAGAAAAGGGAAAAGAACTTTTAGCAAAGGGCTTCCACCCTTCTTTAATAAAAAGGGCCAAATCTTTCATCTTCAATCCGGGGATCGATGTGCTTAAAGCCACACAGATCGCCTGTCGTTATGCCTCAGTCCACTCGATGCATGACCCCACAGAGGGAGGCTTGATCAATGGGATCATTGAGATGGCCATCGCCTCCGGGAAGGAGTTTGAAGTGGAGTTGGAGAAAGTCTTCATCTATGAAGAGTCCAGAATCCTGTGCGGGGAATTTAGCATCGATCCTCTAAGAACGATTGCGTCAGGATCATTGCTTCTGGCCCTCTCTCCCGAAGACCTTCCCGCCCTTCAAAAAGCATTTCAAAGGGCTTCCATCCCCATTCGGGTCATTGGCAGAGTAAAGCGAGGACCGGCCAGAGCGTTCGCAGTGGAAGGAAAGAAGAAAAAAGAACTAAAACCTGTGTCCCGGGATGAAATCCTGAAAATATTCTAATGGAAGGATGGAAGCATGGAATAATGGAAAAATGGGTTTGAGTAAAAAGTATTAAGATCTTTTAACATTTTTTTCTTAATGACATCATTCCATTATTCCAATATTCCATTAGCCTAAAGTTGATGGTCTCGTAAAAAGTCTGAAAATACACCTTTCTGTCATTCCGGCGAAAGCCGGAATCCAGTCTTTTCGAATAATTATAAATTCCCTGGACTCCGGTTCCTGCCGCAGGACCGGAGTGACGACTTTTTACGAATTCATCAATATTCCATTCTTCCAACATTCCAGTAAGAAAAAAAGCTTCAACATTAGCATAGGACGGAGGAAATCGGGGCGATGATAGCAGATAAAAAATCCTTTTTAGGCCTTTCAAAGAATGTGAGAAGCCTTGGCTGGGTCAGCCTTTTTAACGATATTGCCAGCGAAATGATCTACCCCCTGCTCCCGCTCTTTTTAAACACAGTGCTTGGAGCGGGCGTGGTCTTTATCGGTTTGATTGAGGGAATTGCGGAGAGTGTCTCCAGCTTTCTCAAGCTTTTTTCCGGCTGGGTCTCTGACCGTTTTCAGAAGAGGAAAGGGCTCATTTTATTCGGATATTTCCTCGCCTCCATTACCCGTCCCTTTATCGGACTGGCTACATCGGCCTATCACGTCCTCTTTCTCCGTTTCTTTGACCGCATTGGCAAAGGGGTAAGGTCTTCGCCGAGAGATGCGCTTCTCTCTCAATCCTGCCGAGAAGAAGAACGGGGCAAAGCCTTCGGTTTTCAAAGGGCCATGGATCATGCCGGTGCCATGACAGGACCTCTCATCGCCTCCCTTCTGATGGCGGTTTTCACGAAGGATCTCAGAATCATCTTTCTTCTTGCTTTTGTTCCTTCCCTGTTCTGTCTCTGGATCCTCTGGCGAGGGGTCACGGATATAAAAACGGAGCAAAGTTCAATCTCTTCTCCTCCCAAACTCAACTGGAAGGGATGGGACAGGAAGTTTAAATATTTTCTCCTCATCATCACCCTCTTCACGCTCGGCAATTCGAGCGATGCCTTTCTCCTTCTCCGCGCACAGGACCTCGGACTGAATATAGTGACCATCCCGATCCTCTGGTTTTTCTTCCACCTTTCGAAAACGGCCTTCTCTGTCCCGGGCGGAAGCCTCTCCGATCGAATCGGTCGAAGAAAGGTGATGATACTCGCCTGGACAGTCTATGGCCTTGTCTATCTGGGATTTGCCTTCGCCTCAAAACCCTACCAGAACTGGCTTCTCTTCATCGTCTATGGACTTTTCTATGGTCTCTCCGAGGGAACGGAAAAGGCATGGGTTGCCGACCTGGTGGAGGAGTCAAAACGGGGAACCGCCTACGGAGCCTACCACTTCTGCATCGGTATAGCCGCTCTTCCGGCAAGCCTTCTGATGGGCCTCATCTGGAAGGCCATCGGAGTTCAGTGGGCCTTCACCTTCGGTGCAGTAATGGCCCTCACCGCCGCCCTCTTGGCCATCGTCTTATTGGGAAGCGACCAAAAAGAGAAAAAAGCATAAACCTGGAGTCTCCATCCTGGTATTTCTTAAAAGGAAATCATCTCCTTATTCTATTTAAAATATTTCAGACATAGGACACTCCTTGGGGGAGGTCACAAATTAGAATGTAAGGTACCCTTCCTTGTCTCAAACAACTGGAACATTACCCCCCTTTGGCAAAGGGAGGTGGGGAGGGATTTTATTAAGCTTTTTTTAAAACACCTAAAACACCAATGTATTACGAAAAACCCATTTGATTTTTAAGCCCCCTTTTGGTAAAGTGGGCCATAATCATTCCCCGCAATGAAGGAAATGCAATTCGCATTTCCTCTTACCCATAAATTGCAAACAACCCTCTACCCGACTCTTCCTCGGAGGTGAGGAAGGAGGTGGTAACATTCACAAAGAATTCTCTCTGAAAAGCAAATAGGACTCTTTGGCCAACCATCAATCCCTTTCACCAACCCGAATAAAGGTTCCAATTTGGTACCTTAAAAAAATGAGGGGGGGACATTTGAGTGAAAAAATGAACTGGTCACGAGGATATGAAAGAGGGTGGTTTAACCGGCCTGATTCGAGAAGGAGATCATAAAATGGAGACGAATATATCAGTTTTCAAGGGCAAAGAAATTAGAAAGACGATTCATAATAATGAATGGTGGTTTTCAATTGTGGATGTATGCGCTGTTCTGACTGAAAGCGCAGATGCTGGAGCATACTGGAGGAAGTTGAAGCAGAGACTCAGGGAAGAAGGAAGTGAAGTCGTGACACTTTGTCACGGGTTGAAGTTGCTTGCTCCGGACGGGAAAATGAGAGAAACCGATTGTGCTAATACGGAAGGCATCTTCAGAATCATTCAGTCCATCCCTTCTCCCAAAGCGGAACCATTCAAGCGTTGGTTGGCAAAGGTTGGCTACGAGCGGGTGCAGGAGATCGAAGATCCGGAGCTGGGAATAAAGAGGACGCGTGCCATCTATAAAGCGAAGGGCTATTCTGATGACTGGATCGAAAAGCGGATGCGCGGCATTGCGATCAGGGAAGAACTCACGGATGAGTGGAAAAAGAGAGAGGTTAGGCGCGAAAAGGAGTACGCAATCCTTACCGCCGAGATCGCAAAAGCCGCCTTTGGCATAACACCGGGAAAGCATAAGAAAATAAAAGGGTTAAAACGCGAAAACCTTAGAGACCATATGACCGATCTCGAGCTGATATTCTCAATGCTGGGCGAGGCGGCTACAACCGAAATAACGCGGGTTGATGATGCTAAAGGATTTCAAGAAAGCAGGCATGCTGCACGGAAGGGAGGAGAAGTCTCCGGCAAAGCAAGAAAAGACCTTGAACAAAAGACCGGCAAGCGGGTCGTCTCACGGGAGAATTACCTCACAACTCCCCAGGGGATAAAGAAGATAGAAAGGAAGTGATTCCGGAATGAGCGAACCAATTCTTCCGCCCCTTAAACATAGCCAAAGATATTTGAAATTTTTCAAAAATCCCCTCCCCCTTCGACGGGGGAGGGTGAGGGTGGGGGTGGACAAAATAGAGACCGTTCAGTCCCCCCTCCCCTTCATCCCCTCCCGCCGGAGGGAGGGGAGAATTTTGGGAAACATTTCAGAGAAAGTTAGAGATAAATTCTCAGACTTTCTGGTGTAAGTATCTATTCCTATAAAAGGTAGGATTTCGGTAGCTCCGTGCCAGGGTTCCGTTTTGTGCTCTTTTCTATAAACGGTGACCCCATCGCCAAAACAGAAAAGGCGGTAAGGATCTATCGCCTGGAATTTTACTATGAAAACCGAATTCTACGCCCATTCAAGAGAACGAGAACCTCCCGAAAACTGGCACCCCCTCGAAGATCATTTGAACGAAGTGGCAAAAATGGCCCGAGCCTTTGCAGAGGACTTCAACGCCAGCAATTGGGGGGGGGATAGCGGGTTTGATTCATAGAAATGGAATTGAGACCAAAAGGTTTTAAATATGTTTCGTAACGCTGATTATATTGCTCATTGCAGAGAAAAAGACGGAGAGATACAAAGTCTGGTTGATCACCTTCAAGGAGTTTCAACAAAAACAGGGGAGTTTGCGTCAAAGGTCGGGCTGAAAGAGCAAGGTGAGTTGATTGGGCTTTTACATGATATCGGAAAAGCAAGTCAGGAATTTGAGCAATACATAAAATCGGCTGTTGGTCTAATCAATCCCGATGAAGATGACTATGTTGATGCCGCAGGGTTGAGAGGGAAAGTCGATCATTCTACCTCCGGCGCCCAACTGATTTATAGAAGTTTTTCCGGGAATGGGGAAGAGGCAATGTTTGTTGCACAGGTTTTGTCATTGTGTATAGCGTCGCATCATTCAGGGTTAATAGATTGTATCTCACCCGATGGCGTTGATTCTTATTTAAAACGCATGACTAAGCTGGAAAAAAGAACGCATACCGATGAGGTAATCAAAAAACTTTGCGTCGAAGAGATAGAATGCATAACTACATGGGTACAATCAAAAGAATTTTCACGATCTCTGATAGACAAGTTCAAGACATTAAAAACCGCACATGATTCAAAGGAAACCCATGCTTTTAAATGTGGCCTGCTGGTACGTTTTCTTTTTAGCTGCCTTATCGATGCTGACAGGTTGAATACGGCTGATTTTGAAGCACCAAACTTAGCAAAATTGCGGAATCAAGGGAATTATGATGATTGGCCTGTTTTGATAAAAAGATTAAACAAAAAGCTGAAAGGTTTTGATCCACCAAAAGGAATTAATGCCGTACGGCAAAAAATATCACAAGCGTGTTACGATTTTTTTGATAAACCAAAAGGTCTGTATCAACTGACTGTCCCGACTGGCGGTGGAAAAACATTTGCCAGTCTGAGATTTGCTTTGCATCATGCGGATAAATACAAGATGGACAGAATTATCTATGTGCTGCCATATACTACTATTATTGACCAAAATGCTGATGAGATACGCAAAGTTTTAGAAGAAAAGGATAAGAAAGGCAAATACCTGAATCGTGTGGTGTTGGAACACCACTCTAATCTAATGCCCGAAAGAGAGACAGCGCGACAAAAGGTGCTTTCTGAAAATTGGGATGCACCTATTGTGCTGACGACCAATGTGCAGGTTCTGGAGGCTTTATTTGGTTTCGGGACGCGCGGTGCACGCAGAATGCATCAGCTTGCGAAGACAGTGATTATTTTTGATGAAGTCCAAACCTTACCGGTAAAGTGTGTGCAGTTATTCAATACGGCCATAAAATTTTTGGTAGATAATTGCGGTTCCACAGTTGTGCTTTGTACGGCGACTCAGCCGCTTTTGGATAAGATCGAACCGAAGTCAAGGGCATTGCCTATCACCGAAGAACAACAGATGGTCCCTGATGCAAAACAGTTTTTCGATGATCTGAAGCGTGTTGAGGTTTATGACAAAACGAAAATTGGCGGCTGGACAAACGATGAGATAAAAGAGCTTGCAGATCAAAAAGTTGTCGAATCAGGCAGCGTTTTGGTCGTCGTAAATACGAAAACATCAGCGCGTGAGATTTACCTGCAATGCAAGCAGATATACAATGTTGAAACGTATCATTTAAGCACCCATATGTGTCCGTCTCACCGCATGGAGGTGCTGGATCAGGTTAAAGCCTGTTTGCGTGACAAAAAACCTGTTATTTGTATCAGCACTCAGCTTATTGAGGCGGGTGTTGATATTTCTTTTGGTTCAGTCATTCGTTTTTTGGCAGGGCTTGATTCAATCGTGCAGGCCGCTGGCAGATGTAATCGTCATAACGAAAAACATCCAATGTTGGGCGAGGTTTACATAATCAATCCGGCGGAAGAAAAAATAGATATGATTGAAGATATCAGAATAGGCAAAGAGAAGACTGAGCGGCTGCTGGATGAATTTAAAAACAACCCGAAAAGATTTGAAAATAACATTTTAAGCCCAGAGGCAATAGAACAGTATTATCAGTATTATTTTTATCAACGGGCGAAGGAGATGGATTATCCTGTCAGCTCTAATTCGGCCGTGGGGCAGACGGATAATTTATTCAATTTGCTTTCGGTAAATAAGGTTTCTGTAGAAGAGTATACGCGCATTAATAAAAAGGCGCCGGAAATACCTTTGAGGCAAGCATTTATGTCGGCTGCTAAATCTTTTGAGGTAATTGAAACAGTGGCCAGAGGAATCGTTGTGCCGTATGGGGAAGAAGGAAAAGAGCTTATTAAAAAACTTTGTTCCGTTCAAGAATTGGAAAAGCAATATAAATTAATCCGGCGATCTCAGCGTTATTCGGTAAACGTGTTTCCGGATGTGTTAAAAAGATTGCAAGATCCGCAAAAGCGAGTCGTTCATGAAGTACAGAAAGGATCAGGGATTTTGTATCTTGACGAACAGTATTATAGCGCTGAATTCGGATTGAGCGAGGTGCCGGTGAATGATATGGGGTTTTTGAATGCTTAATTAAAGACAGGAGGTGTTTATGGAAAAAGAGAATAAAGTAGAATTGAAAGTCAAAGGCAAATATGCCCTTTTTACCGATCCACTGACAAAAATCGGTGGTGAGAAGTGTTCTTATCACATTCCGACTTATGAAGCGTTGAAGGGTATATTAAGCTCGATTTATTGGAAGCCGACCATCATTTGGGTTATCGATCGCGTTAGAGCAATGAAACGCATACGGACACAGACACGAAGCGCAAAACCAATTGAGTATGGTGGAGGCAATTCTCTTGCGATCTATACTTACCTTGCAGACGTTGAGTATCAAGTACAGGCACATTTTGAGTGGAACATGAAACGCGAGGATATGGCTAAAGACAGGAATGAAAACAAACATTATTATGTTGCTAAGCGGATGATTGAAAAGGGCGGGAGAAGAGATATTTTTTTAGGTGCGCGGGAATGCCAGGGGTATGTTGAGCCGTGTAGGTTTGGAGAAGGGGAAAGTGATTACGATAATTATGGTGAAATAGCGTTTGATCTGATGTTTCACGGATTTGATTATCCTGATGAGATCGGAAGAGATGAGCTTCATGCCAGGTTTTGGCGTCCGAAAATGGTTGATGGCAAGGTTAATTTTGTTCGCCCTGAAGCATGTACTATACGGAAGTGCGTCAGGCCCATGAAAGCCAATCCGCCGGAATCGGTGGGATTAGAAGAGGAGGGTTTGCTCGATGAGCTGGATACACAAATTATATGAAACATATGAAAATTGTTCGTCAATGATTGGGAAGATTGGCGAAGAGAAGAAAGTACCGCTTCTTCCGATTTGCCATACAACTCAGAAGGCGCATATCGACATTGTAATTGACCAAAATGGAATCTTTAAAAGAGCGAGGGTAGTGCCGAAAGATGATGCAAGAACGATTATCCCATGCACGGAAAGTTCTGGGGGGAGAACAAGTGGTGAGGCTCCGCATCCTTTGTGCGATAAGTTACAGTATGTGGCAAAGGATTATACTGAATATGGCGGAGGAAAAAATTCATATTTTGCAGCGTATCAAACTGGTCTCGAAGAGTGGTGCAGATCAAAATACGGTCATCCAAAAGCACAAGCCGTTTTTAAATATATTCAAAAGGGGCGAGTGATTGAAGATTTGATTGCTTATAAAGTGTTAATTATAGCCGATGCCGGGAAATTGAGAGAAAAACTTGAAAAGAAAAATAAGAATGCACCGGATATTTTTAAGATACTAAATAATCAGTCTGAAGCGTTTATCCGGTGGGAAATCGAAGATCCAAATGATTTGTGCTCAAAAGCATGGGAAGACAAGACCCTTTGGCAGAGTTGGTTTAACTATTATTCAAATACAAAACAGATTAAAACCTTATGCTATGTTACAGGCAATGAGCTTTTCGTTGCGGAACAGCATCCGGCTAAACTACGAAATGATGGTGATAAAGCAAAGCTGATTTCATCGAATGACACATCAGGGTTTACTTTCCGTGGGCGCTTTGAGGACGCAAGTCAATCTTGCGGTGTTGGTTTTGAAGTGACACAAAAAGCCCATAGCGCGCTTCGCTGGCTTATCGGCCGTCAAGGTTATCGTAGCGGAGATCAGGCAATTGTCGCATGGGCAACATCGGGCATTCAAATTCCTGACCCACTTGCTGATCCCTTGTCAATTTTGGGAGAAGAAGAATTGGTGAGCGATGAAGCGGGCGCCGGTTCGACTGCGCAAAACCTTGCCATGAAGTTGAAGAAAAAGATTGCGGGTTATAAAGCCGACTTGGGAGACACGAGCGGTGTCGTGGTTATGGGACTTGATTCTGCAACACCAGGCCGTATGGCTATTACTTTCTACCGTGAACTGACAGGATCAGAATTTCTTGAGCGTTTAGAGAACTGGCATTATGCCTGCGCTTGGATTCATAACTATCGATTTATTGAAGACAAGGATAATAAAAAAACAAAGAGAAAGTATTTGCCATTCGTAGGCGCGCCAGCGCCAAGAGACATCGCCGAAGCGGCGTATGGAAGCAAGATAGATGATAAGTTGAAGAAAGCAACGGTTGAACGTCTTTTGCCTTGCATTGTCGATGGGAGGCAAATTTCACGGGATATTGTTGATTCAGCGGTTCGTCGAGCAAGTAATCGGGTAAGCATGGAAGAGTGGGAATGGAATAAAACGCTCAGCATAGCCTGCTCACTTTTTAGAAAATTAAACGAAAAGGAGGGATACAGTATGGCATTAGACAAAGGTCGTAAAACCCGGGATTACCTGTATGGCAGGTTATTAGCGTTGGCAGACAGTTTAGAGCAATGGGCTTTAAATAAGGCGGGGGAACATAGACAGACAAATGCTGCAAGGTTAATGCAGAGGTTTGCGGATCACCCCTGCAGCACATGGAGGACAATAGAGCTTTCGCTTGCGCCCTACAAAGCCAGATTGGGTGGACAATCTCAGAAAAGACAAGCATTGATTAGTGAAGTGCATGACATGTTTGCGCTTGAAGATTACACCAGCGATAAGAAATTGAGCGGTGAGTTTTTGCTTGGGTATCATTGTCAGAGAGAAGATTTGAAGCCCAAAAAAGACGAACCAAAGAGTATTGATGATGACAATTTAGTGGAAGAATAATCCCGAAAACAAAAAAAGGAGGTTGTTATGGAAACGTCAAAAAAAGAAGAAGGAAAAACATTACAAAACAAAATTGATTTCGCGGTTATCTTTAGCGTAAATGGTGCTAACCCCAATGGTGATCCGTTAAACGGCAATCGGCCTCGCGTGAATTATGATGGCATGGGTGAAGTGTCTGATGTATGTATTAAGCGAAAAATCAGGAACCGTTTGATGGAAGCAGGGCATAACATTTTTGTCCAATCCGATGACAATAGGAAGGATGGGGATGAGTATAAAAGCTTGCGCTCAAGGGCAGAGGGCGAATTAAAAAGCAAGCCTGAAGATCAAAAAACGTATAGAGAAGAAGCCTGCAAAAAATGGATTGATGTCCGAGCATTCGGGCAAGTCTTTGCATATAAGGCAAAGAAAAGCGAGAAACCCAAAAAAGGCAAAGAAGCGGAAAAAGAGCAGGAAGAAAAAACCGACGATGCGGGTGTTTCTATCGGAATCCGGGGGCCAGTTTCCGTTCATTCGGCATTTAGCGTTGCGCTGGCAAGTGTGTCCAGTATACAGATTACAAAAAGTGTTAGTGGCGAGGGAGATGGAGCAAAAAAGGCATCGGATACTATGGGAATGAAACATCGAATTGATCATGGATTGTATGTATCCTACGGTGCTATAAATCCCCAGCTTGCCTCAAAAACTTGGTTCAAAGATGAGGATGCCAAAGCAATAAAAAATGCACTTGAACATTTGTTTGACAACGATTCTTCTTCCGCGCGGCCCGAAGGCAGTATGGAGGTAGTTGCGGTGTTCTGGTGGCAGCATAACGTCAAGCATGGTCAATATTCATCTGCTGAAGTTCATCGGTCATTGGATGTTAAGCCTAAAAATGAAGGAACTGACCCAAAAAAGATTGAGGATTACTCGATCAAACTTAAGAGTCTTTCTGGATTGGAGCCTGAAATATTTAATCCGAACAATGTTGTCATTGAAAGGATTTAAAATGACCACCCCAAAAGACTTCCCCCAACTCATTCCGCCTCATGGCGGGTATCGGGACCTGCAATCTTACCAGATGGCGGAGATTGTCTTTGACGCCACAGCAGTATTTTGCGACCGCTTCATCGACCGCCGTTCCCGCACCCATGACCAGATGGTGCAGGCGGCGCGCAGCGGCAAGCAGAACATTGCCGAAGGCAGCATGGCCTCCGGCACCTCCAAAAAAACCGAACTCAAGCTTATTGGCGTGGCGCGCGCGAGCCTTGAGGAGTTGCTGGTCGATTTTCAGGACTATCTGCGACAGCAAAAGCTGCCCCTGTGGTCGAAAGACCACGCCAAAGCGAAAGAAGTCAGAAAGCTCGCGTACGCGAGCGATAGGTCTTATTCGACCTATAAGACCTATTTGGAGGCTTCGCCTCCAGAAGTTGCCGCTAACGCTGCGATCTGTTTGATTCACCAGACAAATTACCTGCTTGACCAGCAATTGCGGGCGCTGGAAAAAGAGTTTCTGAAAGAGGGTGGCTTCACGGAAAAACTCTATCGTGCCAGAACACAAGCAAGAAAAAAATAGGTCTTATATGACCAATAAGACTTATTCAGAAGATGATTTAATCCAGCTTTCCGCCTTACAGCATTTTGCCTTTTGCCCAAGGCAATGCGCTTTGATTCATGTTGAACAGATATGGCTGGAGAGCGGTCTCACTGCTGAAGGACGGATTATGCATGAGAAGGTTCACGAGCAAGATCGGGAATCCAGGGGGAACGTTCGGATTGAATATGGTGTTCCTCTGCGTTCCTTGAGGCTCGGCCTGATCGGAAAGGCCGATGTGGTGGAGTTCCTTCGTCTCAATAAAGAGACCTGGCAGCCTTTTCCTGTGGAGTATAAGCGCGGCAAACCGAAGCTCGACCACTGTGACATGATCCAGCTTTGTGCCCAGGCAATATGTTTGGAAGAAATGCTGTCGGTTTCCGTCCCAAGCGGGGCCATATTTTATGGCCGGACACGGAGGCGTTTTGATGTCTCCTTCGATGATAGTCTTAGAAAGGAAACAGAGGAGACAGCCAAACGAACACACCAACTGATAACTTCCGGGAAAACGCCCCCTCCGGTTTATGAAAAGCGATGCGAAAGCTGTTCTCTGATTAGAGAGTGTCTCCCGAAAGCAATCGGGAAGAAACCCTCGGTAAAACGCTATCTATCACGAATGATCGAGACACCATGAAAAAGCACCTTAACACCCTTTTTGTGACCACACAGGGAGCCTACCTCTCCAAGGAGGGAGAGACGGTTGTCGTCAAAGCGGATGGGGAAATTCGGCTCCGTGTGCCGGTTCATACCATCGGTGGAATCGTCTGTTTTGGCAATGTCTCATGTAGCCCCTATCTCATGGGTTTTTGCGCTGAGAATAATGTGGCAATAAGCTTCTTGTCGGAACACGGCCGATTTTTGGCCAGAGTCCATGGGCCTGTTTCGGGAAATGTCCTTCTCCGAAGGGAGCAATATCGCAAGGCGGATGATTTGAAATTTTCGGCAGAGGTTGCCAAATTCATTCTCACAGGAAAGATCACCAATTGCCGTACTGTTTTGCAACGAGCGCTTCGGGACCATGCAAGCAAAATAAAAGAAGATGAGGTGCGCAATGCCGTCATGCGGTTGAATCGCCAAATTGAAATATTTGATCAGGATCAACCCCTGGACGTTTTGCGCGGGATTGAGGGAGACTCCGCTCATATCTATTTTAATGTGTTCGATCATCTGATTGTTGCTCAGAAGGAAGCCTTCCGGTTCGATGACCGAAACCGACGTCCCCCGCTTGACAATGTCAACTGCCTCCTCTCTTTCATATACACCCTTCTCATGCATGATGTGCGCTCGGCCTTGGAATCCGTGGGGTTGGATCCTGCCGTTGGATTTCTTCATAGGGATCGCCCGGGAAGACCAGGGCTTGCCCTCGATCTCATGGAGGAATTCAGGCCCTATATTGCTGATCGCCTGACCCTTTCCCTCATCAATCTTCAGCAGGTTCAGGAAAAGAGTTTTAAAAAGATGGATTCCGGTGCAGTGGTCATGAATGACGATACACGAAAGACAGTTCTCGTGGCCTATCAGGAGCGAAAACAGGAGGAGATAACACATCCCTTTCTTGACGAGAAGGTGATGATCGGAATGTTGTTCCATATCCAGGCCATGCTGATGGCGCGTTACTTGCGAGGAGATATGGACGGCTATCCACCCTTTATCTGGAAATAGGATTCTTTCTTCTCCTCCCTTTTGCAAAGGGAGGTGGCCTGCCTGCGCGAAGCCGCTTCGGCGAAGGCAGGGGAGGGATTTAGGAAGGGTCTTTCCAACAGTTGAAGGAATATGGAGAAACACTATGTTTGTGTTGGTTAGTTACGATGTTTCCACAACGGACGAGAAAGGCCCCCGTCGTTTGAATCGTGTGGCGAAGGCTTGTAAGGACTATGGCCAGAGGGTTCAGTTTTCTGTTTTTGAATGTATTGTGGACCCTGCTCAGTGGGCCGTTTTGAAGGACCGGCTCATTAAAGAAATCGATCAGGAAAAGGACAGTCTGCGTTTCTATTATCTCGGCTCTAACTGGCGGCGTCGGGTTGAGCATATCGGCGCAAAGAAAACGATTGATCAGGAAGGGCCGTTGATCGTCTGAATGTGCACTGCGAACCGTTAGTGGACACGATTTCCATGGAAGGTTCGCAGAGGTTCTAACTTAAAGAAATTACACGATTTATTTAAAAGGCTCTTTGACAACAGAATATTGCAGTGGGCAATTCGCACAAGATACGCGGATTTTTTAAGAATATTACTTATAAAGCAAAGAGTTATTTGTAAGGGGTCGCTCCCCGCGCGGGAGCGTGGATTGAAAC
>JAGXTA010000051.1 GCA_018333535.1 Deltaproteobacteria bacterium
CCTTTCTGGAGTATGAAGGGGTGAGCCCTTATAATAATCATGCGGAGCAACAGATGAGATCTCCCGTCCTCACCCGAAAGGTATCCCAACAAAATCGGTCCGACCAGGGTGCCCAAACCCAGTCGATCCTGATGACCCTGTTCCGATCCGCCCAACTCCAAGGTCACAACCCGGTAGAAATCATCCTCTCTACCGCAAAAGAGGCATTGAAAGCTCGGTCAACGGACGAGATCTTAAATTGCCAGCTTATTCTTTTTTCAAAGAGCTAAAGTGATACAAACACTAATCTTTTCGTTTCGGTCTTAGAATTTTGGTGATTCGGATTTGTTTCGTATTTCGATATTCGAATTTCGGATTTAGGAATTTTGAAACCTTTGTCTCAAAAACCGCCCTGTATATGAGTGTGGGGAGGCCATGATGGTTTCAAGGTCTCCCTCTACAACAATCCTTCCTCCTTCTTCACCGCCCTCCGGCCCCAAATCGATGATATGGTCCGCACATCGAATCAGGTCAAGGTTATGCTCAATCACAATAATCGAATGACCTTGAGAAAGGAGTTTCCGGAAGGTGGCTAGAAGGAGTTCGATATCCGCCATGTGAAGGCCGGTGGTGGGTTCGTCGAAAACAAAGAGGTTCTTTCCTTTCAAGCCTTCCCCGATATGAAGGGCCAGCTTGAGGCGCTGGGATTCTCCCCCGCTTAACGTATTGGTGGGCTGACCAAGCATGAGATAGCCCAGCCCCACTTCTTTTAAGAGTTGAAGTTTTGAGACGATGCGAAGATGGCTTTGAAAAAATGAAATCGCCTCGTCGACTGTCATATTTAAAACCTCTGAAATACTTTTATCTTGGTAACAAATTTTTAAAACCTCAGGCCGAAACCTTCTCCCCTCACATGCCTCGCAGGTGACGATGACATCCTCTAAAAACTGCATATCCAGAACCTGAACCCCAGCTCCCTGACAGGTTTCACATCTGCCTCCCACGGTGTTGAAAGAGAAGTGACGGGGTTGAAGGCCATGCTTCCTGGCCTCTCGAGTTCGGGCAAAGAGGTCCCGGATATCACCGAAAACCTTGATATAGGTGGCGGCATTTGATCGGAGGCTTTTACCAATCGGGGATTGATTGATCAAAATGAGGTCGTCGATTTTATCTAACCCTTCAATGGAATCGAAATAACCTTTTTCGGACTCAGAATTTCCATTCCCTTTGGCTCCGGCATAGAGGATGTTATGGACCAGAGTGGTCTTCCCCGCACCGGACACGCCTGTGATACAGACCATCACATTGAGGGGAATACGGACATCCATCCCTTTAAGGTTATGATGGCGGGCATTGCAGATTGTAATCCACTCCGAAGGTCTTCTGACGGGTTTGATTGGCCCAGAGGAGATTCCATCCCTCAGGTATCGGGCAGTAAGGGAGTCCTCTTTTTTGATAAGGGACTCGAGAGCTCCTTCAAAAATGACCCGACCTCCCTCCCTTCCCGCGCCGGGGCCGAGATCAATGATCGAATCAGCCGCCCGGATCATATCCGGATCATGTTCCACCACGACAAGGGTGTTGTTTCTGGTTCGCAGATGTTGAAGCGTAAGGAGAAGACGATGTGTATCCCTGGCGTGAAGGCCGATGCTGGGTTCATCCAAGACATAGAGCGTTTCGGTGAGAGAGGATCCCAGCGCTCCCGCCAACGTAATGCGCTGATATTCACCGCTGGAGAGGGTGCGTGTCTGTCTTGAAAGGGTCACGTATCCCAGCCCGACATCGAGCATAAATTTAATCCGGTCATTGATTTCTTTGAGGAGGCGTCCGCCTATTCTTCTTTGAAAATCCCTCAAGGGTATATCCTTGAAAAACTCCTGAAGGTCTGAGACAGGCATGTCGGAGAGTTGAGCAATATTCTTTCCGGCTAAACGGACATAGAGCGCTTCTTCTTTAAGCCGGGTATGATGGCAGGCAGGGCAGGGGGCGTAGGCCCGATATTTGCTGAGGAAGACCCTGTAATGAACTTTATATCTCTTTCCCTCCATCCAGTCAAAGAAGCCCTTTAGACCGATGAACTCATCCTTTCCATTGAGCAGGATCTCTTTGTGGTGGGATTGAAGTTCTTCAAAGGGTTTGTGAATCGGAATTCGATGCCGGCGGCAGGCTTTCCAAAGATATTCGTAGAGATCCTCATAGGCAGGTGTATTCCAGGGAGCAAAGGGCTTCTCTTTCAGGGTCTTTTTGGGGTCAGGGATAACCTTCTCCCAAGCAATTCCAATCACCCTGCCGAATCCCTGACAGGTCGGACAGGCGCCTAATGGGCTGTTAAAAGAGAAGAGCAGGGGGGCAGGTTCTGAAAAAGTTCTTCCACAATGGTTACAGGAGTAGCTCGAATAGTAGGTCCTCTTCTCTCCATCTTCTACAAGGACCTCAAGCCTTCCGCCTCCAGATAGAAATCCTTTCTCAATGGCCTCGTTCAATCTCGATCGGTTCTTTTCCTCAGAGAATAATCGATCGATGAGGAGAAGAATTTGCCGGCGATTCTGGAGAGAGGATAAAGGAAGGGCTGTCAGGTCAAGCGCTGCTCCATCTTCCCAGATTCGATAATATCCATTCTGGATGAGTTCTTTTATCCTGACCTCGGCCTTTTCGCCCTTTGCCAATGAGACCGGACTGAGAATGGATACCTTCTTTTGAGGGTATTGGCTCAGGATGGCATCGGAAACAGTTTGGACCGTATCGCCGGAAACCTTTATCTGGCAATGGGGGCAGAACACTTCTCCTATTTTAGCGAAGAGGAGCCTCAAGTAGTCATAGATTTCAGAGACTGTCCCAACGGTGGAGCGGGCGTTCTTGACTGTGTTCTTCTGTTCAATGGCAATGGCAGGAGGGATTCCATGGATGGCTTCGACATCGGGCCGGTCCATTTTTTCGAGGAACTGCCTGGCATAGGTGGACAGCGATTCAATATAACGCCGTTGGCCCTCGGCAAAAAGAGTATCGAAGGCCAGAGTTGATTTCCCCGAGCCGGATACACCAGTTATGACCGTGATTTTGCCTCTCGGTACCCTGCAGGAAATGTTTTTGAGGTTATGAGATCTTGCGCCAATAATCTCGATGAACTTTTCCATCACATCATTATAATATAGGCTCTTCACGTAATCGAGTGTGCCATTTTCGCTTTTTTTCTCCTCTTAAAAACCCTCCCCACCTCCCTCTGTCGCCAGGCTCAGTATGGTTGGCATCCCGAACCATTTGCCAAAGCCTGCCTGCGCGAAGCGCTCCGGCGAAGGCAGGGGAGGAGAAATACTTCCCCCTTATATCGAATAAATGCCTGTAATTCAATGGTTATGAATCAAAAATGGCTTGACAGTTCTTTGCCTCATCCATACAATTCTACCATCTGTAGAAGAAACTTAAAAGATAATGTTCGGTCAAGAGAGGTGGATCGAATGACAAATCAAACACCAACACCTGAGATGGTGGCACAGGAAGAGAAGGCGTACGATCTTCGAGCTACATCCTACTGCAAGGTCGCCATTGCGATCTGGTGTCTTGTCGGATGGATATATGCCGCCTGTACATGGCATTTACTATGGTTGCCGGGAATTCTCGTGTTCTTACCCGGTATCTTCGTCGCCAGTCTCGTTGCCTTCGTGTTCTTCCTTCCATCCTGGTTAGTCATGCGGAAGGACTGGCGCGACTTCACGTTGCGTGGTCAAAGACGTAACGGACTCCTGCTGTTTGCCATAGCATTGAAGTCGGCCGGATACCTCACCTTCTTCGTTGTCCCAGTTGTCTACGTGAATGTGCTTCGCAAACTTTTGAACCAATGATGTCTGAACCGAACAAGGCACTGAGGCGACGCGGTAACCCGCGCGCCTCAGTGCCGACGTTCAGTTGAAAAGAAAATATGTGCGATTTTATGCAAAATTTACAAACTATCTTTTCCGGGATTGATTGGCCAGGTGTCGCAGGGATATGGATGGCGATTCTTGCTACAATCGCATTAAATACATGGAGAAGGCAAATCAAAGCTCAAAAGCATGTAGAGTTTTTTGATGAACTTACTGACATAGTACATGCTTTTATACTTTCAATGTCAGGACCAGTCACTGCTCTGAAGTTTGCAAAAATTAGCGTAGATTCCTACTCGCATGTTTATAAGGACTCCAATAATCAAAAAAATGTTGGAGTAATAGAATTCATAAAAAAGGATGGCAGGGATACTCGAGAAAGCATTCAAAAACAATTGGAGCCTGTGAGGCCAATTCTAAGCAAAATGAAGTCTCTTGTTGCTAAGGGACAGATATTGGGAATAAAAAACTATTTCAATTGCCACAATGCTTGTGACATGCTTGAGTGGTCCTTCAACCAAATTGAAGCGTTTTCCTCAATTATCGGAAGTACAAATTTGTATTGGGAAAACCCTGAGGTTCAGAAAACACTTGATAAAATATTGACTGTCGATTCGGAGCAAATATTTAGGAATATGGCAGAGCAAAATTCGAAATATCTTCTATTTGCAATACAAGCATACAAAGCCATATAAAATCAACCGAACAAGTCAATCAAGGCGACGGGGAATAGCCCCGTCGCCTTTTAGCGGAGGTCAGTGCCCCGCGCCTTATTTCTATCTTTAGGTTTTGGAGAACACGATATTCATGAAGGTCATATATACCCCCGGCGGGCTTAAGATACGCCTTGACCCTGACCGTGTAGAGCGTGTGCTCGGCTCCGCCAAGGACCAAATTGACATGGCTAATGCTTATCTTGATATAGAACTGTGGGCAGGGTTTCCAAACGCTCTTTCGACAATTTGTACCATCGTCACAGCAGCTGCGACGCACTCATTGATTTGGACTTTTGTTGCGTTTGTATTCTCGTTCGGAGCTGCCAATGCATTTCAGCAGTTTACATACTCCCGAATATTGAACTTGATTTTTCCAAGTTTTCTGGGTGGTTGGATCATTGCCCTTCCAGCCTCTGTCGCTACTGTAGTCTACCTGTATTTTTCAGACTCGTTGCTGGCTGGCCTAGCTCAGCTCGGGATCGTCGTAGCAAATTGGCTGCGTTATACAGACATGATGCTTTTTATCTTCATGCCAATCCGCCTTACTATAAGAGCACTAACTGGTGTAAACCTAGGCGACATCGAAATTGCGTTCATCCGGATTCTGTCCTTACAGGCTCAACGAGTAGGAATTCAACTCGATTGAGATATTTATAATCGTTCCTAAACCTAACAATCGCATCAACTCGGAATGGCAATTCCGCTGCGCTCCATTGCCAGCAGGTTGTGCGTCACGTTAGTTTGCCCGTGTAAATAAATGAAAGGGGCACCTTATGTTTAGCCTTGAAGAAACATTTTCCTTATTGACTGATTCGGTGCCTGAAGATAAAGCATCAGACCTTGTGAAAAAGTGTAAAGAAACCGGTATGAATGAAATTGAATATCTTGACACTGGTATGGATAGGAACCTACCAGAATTTGATAAAGGGTATAATTTTGTCTTTAAAACAAATGACGATGCTGAAACCAGATTAGAAATTCTTGAAAAATATTCAATTATAATGCAAGCAGGTATCCAGATTATCTACCCACCTTCATTTTTCTTCTCAAAAGCAAAAAAACACTTCAAGATTCTAAAAGATCATTCTAACAACTATTATGGAGTGAGTTTACCAATGAATATGGGTGGTGCAGAGATTTTGAATTATGGAAATATTTCTTCTGTTTGCTATTTGTCCAAAATGAAAGTCAATGACAGAGACGTAATCAATTTTAGGGTTGGAAATAGGAAATTTTGGTAAAAGTATTCACGGACAAACTAACCCCCACTGCACCGGACGGCAAACCGCCGATGAGTTTTTTTCGCTAGGGAAAATGTTTATGTGTGAAACAGATTTTGAGTCCGAATATAAAGAGAAAATCCTTGATTACGAACTATGGATCGCCAAAGCGGAAGAATTGCTTGAAGTTGCAGGCTTTCTAGAACCTGAGATTGAGAAGATGTGGTCAGAAATGAAGGAAGGGGGATTTCTCAAGGAGCATTATATAACAATCTACTTTATGCTTAGTTCCTATGCACTCGAAAATTTACTTAAAGCACTCTATATCAAAACAAATTACCAAAAAATAGAAGCTGAATTAAAAGAAAGTTGTGAATTGCCAAAGAGCATCAAGAACCATGATCTCTGGAAATTAGCAAAAGAGTTGGATGTTGTCGCAAGAGAATGGGGAGAGGAAACTTTACTAAAAAAGTTGAGCAGAAGTGCTGTTTGGTTTGGAAGATATCCAACACCATCCAAACCGAAGGATTTAAAGAGGTTTCATGATTCAGAATATGAAAATACACCTATACCCTTTAGTTCATATATGAACACGGATTTAGAAGAAATAAGAACGATAATATCCAGAATTAAAAGCAAATTAAACCAAAACATCCCCTAACGATCCGCTTCAGCCGATCGCTTTACAGCGACGGCTGAGCTTGGCCGTTGTGCCGTTTAGGGCATGAGGGGACGTAGGTTCTAAAACAACTTGACAAATATGAGAGGAGGGTCTAATCTTTCCCTATGGCGAGACAACCGAGATTGGATGCTCCTGGGGCTATGCATCATGTTATGGGGAGGGGCATCGAGCGGACAAACATATTCCGTACCAATCAGGATCGGGACGATTTTTTGAACCGCCTGGCGAACCAGTGCCTGGAAGGAAACATCGTTGTCTATGCCTGGTGCCTCCTTTCCAACCATTTCCATCTATTGGTTCGGACCGGCCGTCGCCCTCTTTCGAGGGTTATGAAGAAGCTTCTGACGGGTTATGTTGTCAACTTTAACCTGCGACACAAAAGGACGGGACATCTCTTCCAGAACAGGTACAAGTCGATCATCTGCGAGGACGATCCTTACCTGTTGGAGCTGACGCGCTATATTCACTTGAATCCGTTGAGGGCAGGAATGGTGAGTGACCTGGGAGAACTGGATTATTATCGTTGGGCAGGGCATTCAGCCATCATGGGGAGAGTGAAGCGGGAATGGCAGGACATCGATACCGTTCTTAGCTATTTTGGTAGGGGTCGGAAGGCCATAGGGAAGTATGAGCAATTTGTGAGAGAGGGGATATCGCAGGGGAGGAGACCAGAGTTGGTGGGTGGGGGGTTGACTCGAAGCCTTGGGGGATGGTCCCAGGTGCTATCCTTAAGGAGGAAAGGGATCAAAGTGGCCTCGGATGAGAGGATATTAGGGAAGGAAGAATTTATTAAGAGGCTAATGTCGGAGGCCGAGGAGAGAGAAAAAGAGACGCTGAGGCTATCTAGGAGGGTTCCTGATATGGCTACCTTGGCGGAGAGAATTGTTAAGGGAGAGGGGATAGAGGAGTCGGAGTTGCGTTCGGGGATGAGGAAGGAAAGGGTTGTGAAGGGGCGGAGGATGTTTTGTCAATTAGCCGTGGGAAAAATGGGATACCCTGGGGCGGCAGTTGCTCGTTTCCTTGGGGTGACCACTTCTTCGGTCAATCGCTTGGCTGCTACGGAAGAGA
>JAGXTA010000052.1 GCA_018333535.1 Deltaproteobacteria bacterium
CCCACTTTACTGCTTCTGTTCAACTCCACAATGTCCGGGGCTATTATCTCATAAAGCCTCGGATTCTCATTCAAGATCGTATCGATTAATGCCAATTCCGGATCTAATGCCCAGAGCGGTTTCTCTAACTTCAACCTCAGATCATTGAGTATCTTCATCCCCCTCCTCCTGCAACTTGATTTTTGTGATAATCTCGTCTAACCTATTGTAATACATCATGTTGCAGTTTATAAACAGACTCTAATTAAATCGGGTTTGGAAGCGAGGGGCTGCCTTAAGGAGAGATGGCCGGCAATGGTTTCTACGGGTTTCCCTTCGATGAGGAATTGAACCTGTTTGATCTGGGGAAAGTTTTGGGTGAGGGAATTGACAACAGAGTAAGCTGTCAGAATCTCAGCAGAACTTCCTCCTGGGTGGTCCTTGGAAAGGGCTTTGTCGAAATTAACGATAGCCACGCCCTTCTCATTAAGCTTAAAGTTGAGGCATTTTGTTCGCGCAGGCAGAGTAGGAATAAGTTTTCCCTTGGGACCCTTGATCAATTCGTCGATAATATCTTTGGCTTCCTCTTTAATCTCACCCTTTCTGACGATCTTTCTTTTCTCTCCGATCAAATATTCACCATCGCGGTCCGAAAAGTAGAGGAAGATTTCCTTCCTCTCTTGGACCAAATCTAACACCCCTAAAAATGGCCGAAGGGTGTCAATGATCTCCTTTCGGAAAAGGATGGAAAGGGAGGCAATCACACCAATGAGAAACAGAAGGATAACAAACTTCCCTATCCCCCCCCTTTTTTTCCGTCTTTTCGCCATCAACCGCCCTGTTTATTTACCCTTCTCCTCTGACATCTTCCCTGCAATGGGAAGGGAATACCGTTTCCCCTGAAGGGCTTTGATCATGAGAATAAGCCAAACGATGAGGCTAAAAATCCAGATCGGAACAATTAAAAGGTTGACGATGGGGATGAAGCTAAGGACTCCCATGATGACAAAGAGTCCAAGAAAGGTGATTGTCGATTGCATCGCATGGAACTTCACAAAGCTGCTCTTCTTCTCCACCACCAAGAAGACAATCCCTGTAAAAAATATGAAAAGGTAGCAGAAGAATCCGGCTACATTCTCTTCCAACCCAGTGCTTGATTTTTCTTTTTCTTCCATAATACCCCCTTGATAACAACCCCTCCTATCTCTGTTTTTATCAACAGGAGGTCTAAAAGTCAACAAGCAAAATGGTTCAGTTTCTTTTTAAGATACTGGCCGGTATAAGATTCGGGGATGTGAATCACGTCTTCCGGAGTTCCTACCGCCACCACCCAACCTCCTTCTTCTCCGCCTTTTGGGCCCAGATCGATTATATAATCGGCCGATTTGATCACTTCCATATTATGTTCAATCACGATCACGGTATTGCCTTTATCCGTGAGGCGGTTGAGGATATCCAAGAGCCTCTGAATATCGGCGAAATGAAGGCCGGTGGTGGGTTCATCCAGAATATAGACTGTCCTTCCCGTATCTCTTTTGCTCAACTCTCTCCCCAGTTTAATTCTCTGCGCCTCTCCTCCTGAAAGGGTTGTTGCAGACTGACCTAATTTGATGTAACCCAACCCCACATCACAAAGGGTCTGAAGTTTTTGATAAATCACGGGAATGGCTTTAAAGAAATCATAAGCCACCTCTGCTGTCATCTCCAAGACCTCGGATATGGTCTTCCCTTTATACCGGATACTTAGAGTCTCTCGGTTATATCTCTTGCCATGGCATTCCTCGCAGGTGACATAGACATCGGGAAGAAAGTTCATCTCTACGCGAAGGGTCCCATCGCCCCGGCATGACTCACATCGTCCTCCTGACACATTAAAACTGAACCGGCCGGGTTTAAATCCCCTCGCCCTTGATTCCGGAAGTTGGGCGAAGAGCTCCCGGATGGGCTGAAAAAGGCCGGTATAGGTAGCCGGATTGGAACGGGGCGTCTTTCCGATTGGCATCTGGTCCACATGGACGATCTTGTCGATGTGTTCCACGCCTTCAATCTTTTGGACTATGTCGCAACGCTTACGGCTGTGATAAAGGTGTTGGGTCAGCAGGCAATAGAGAGTATCAATCACCAGTGTCGATTTCCCTGAACCTGAAACCCCTGTAATACAGCTAAAGACGCCCAGGGGGATTTTTACATCAATATTCTTTAAATTGTTTGCAGTTGCGCCCTTGAGGACCAGATATTTATCTCCGATGGGCCGTCTTTTTTTGGGAAAAGGAATGGATCTCTTCCCGGATAGATACTGCCCGGTTAATGAATCTCCATCCTTTATCAGCGCTTCCGGCGGTCCGGCAAAGACGATCGCTCCTCCCTTTTCTCCGGGTCCGGGTCCCATATCGATGATATAATCGGCGGAGCGGATCGTCTCCTCATCATGTTCCACCACAACGACCGTATTCCCCAGATCCCTCAACCTCTTTAGCGTTTTCAGGAGTCGCAAATGGTCCCTCTGGTGGAGGCCGATGCTGGGCTCATCCAGAACATAGAGCACACCCACCAGGCTGGAACCGATCTGTGTGGCGAGACGGACGCGCTGCGATTCTCCTCCGGATAGAGTAGCTGCATTCCGGTCAAGGGTGAGGTAATCCAGGCCAACCTCGATCATAAACTTCAGCCGTTCTTCAATCTCTCTCAATACACCATGCCCAATCTTTTGAGATCGAGGATTCAACTCCAAATGGTTCAAAAATTCCAATGCTTCTTTGACATAGAGACGGGTCACCTCGGAGATTGATTTTCCGCCCACTTTAATCGATAAGACCTCCCTTTTCAGCCGGGAGCCTCCGCATTCCGAACAGGGGGGCACGCCCATAAACCTTTCTAATTCCTCTGCCTTTTCCCCATCCTCCCCCGCCCTCTTTTCCAACTCTCGAATCACTCCATCAAACTCCTGCCGGAAGAGATGGAGCGGCCCCTTCCCTTTGGTTTTAAAGGAGATCTTTTCTCCTTCTGAACCGTAGAGAAGGATGTCTTGAACCGATTTTGTTAGCCGGCCGAAGGAAGTATCAAGGCTGAAATGGTAGTGTTTTGCCAGACCTTCCAGAACAGGCCTTAAAAAAGCCTCCCCCCTCTCTCTCCAGGGAAGGATGGCCCCATCGTTAATGGAAAGGGATGGGTCAGGGACAATGAGGTCAGGGTCAAAGTATTGTTTTGTGCCCAGTCCATTGCAGGCCATGCAAGCCCCCTGGGGACTGTTGAAAGAGAACATCCTGGGCGTCATCTCAGGAAAACTGAACCCGCAATCCGGACAGGAAAATTTCTGGCTGAAGATCATGGGAGGTGCCCCCTCTCTTTCTACCTTCACAATCCCCCCGGAAAGATGGGAAGCCATCTCTAATGAATCGCTTATTCTCTTTTCTGCACCCTCTTTCACCATCAGACGGTCCACGATCACATCGATCTCGTGGCGTTTATTCTTGTCCAAAAGGATCTCTTCACTCAGGTCTCGGATCTCACCATCGATCCTCACCCTTACAAACCCATTTCTCCTGAGTTCATCCATCTCCTTTCTGTACTCACCCTTTTTCCCCCTCACGATGGGAGAGAAAAGGGTCAGCGATGTTCCTCTCGGGAGTCGAAGGAGTGTTCCAGTCATTTGCTGGAGGGACTGCGAGGTAATAGGAGAACCACAATCAGGACAGAAAGGCTCTCCCACTCGAGCGAAGAGGAGCCTCAGGTAGTCATAAATCTCCGTGACGGTCCCCACGGTGGAGCGAGGAGTCCGTGACATACTCCTCTGATCGATGGCAATCGCCGGAGAGAGACCGTCGATCGATTCAACATCCGCCCTTTCGATCTGCTCCAGAAACTGCCGGGCATAGGCGGAAAGCGATTCGACATACCGGCGCTGGCCCTCGGCATAGAGGGTGTCGAAAGCGAGGGTCGATTTACCGGAACCGCTCAGCCCGGTAATCACCACCAATTGATTCCGTGGAATTTCAACATCAATATTCTTTAAATTATGGACCTTGGCCCCACGGATGACGATCTTTTCCATCTTTCCCTCATCCAAAAACGTAACTTAAAAGTGGCGAGGTGTAAAGACAGAAAAGGAGTAGGGGCGGGGAGAATGCATTTCTAATCAGTGCAATCTGTTCCTAATCGGTGTAATCAGAGATTTCTGAGCTTTTCCAGAAATCTCGAAATATTTTCTTGACAAACCTGAAAAGAAAGTTATAATTTTTTCAGTTTAGTTTATTAAACTTTATTCTTCTTAAACTGGTCTAACGATTACTGAATCATTTTCTTTAAAAACGGACTATGGCAAAAGTTTTAATCATAGGAGCGGGAGGGGTAGGAACCGTAGTGGCTCACAAGGTGGCCAGCATCCCGCAGGTCTTTACGGGGATCATGCTGGCCAGCCGCACCCAATCAAAATGCGATGCCATTGCTGGGGCGGTTGGTCCACAGAAAATCAAAACGGCCCAGGTTGATGCGAACGATGTTCGACAATTGGTCCAATTATTTAAAAGCTTCAAACCAGAAATAGTCATCAACGTGGCCCTTCCCTATCAGGATTTGACCATCATGGATGCCTGTCTTGAAACAGGGGTCCATTATTTAGACACGGCAAACTATGAACCTCCCGATGTCCCTAAATTCGAATACAAATGGCAATGGGCATACCATGACCGGTTTAAAAAAGCGGGGTTAACGGCTGTTTTGGGATGTGGCTTTGACCCGGGAGTCTCGGGAATCTTTACCGCCTATGCCGCCAAACATCATTTTGACGAGATTCACTGTCTGGATATCGTTGACTGCAATGCAGGCGACCACGGGAAGCCTTTTGCAACCAATTTTAACCCGGAGATCAATATTCGTGAAGTGACCCAGAGAGGTAAATACTGGGAAAATGGGGAATGGATTGAAACGGAGCCCCATGAAATTCATAAACCCTTAAATTATCCAAGTATTGGACCCCGGGAATCCTATCTGATCTACCACGAAGAATTGGAATCCCTGGTGAAACATTTCCCCACGTTAAAGCGGGCCCGATTCTGGATGACCTTTGGACAGGAGTACCTGACCCATCTCAGGGTAATTCAAAACATCGGGATGGCCAGCATTAAACCTGTTCTGTATGAAGGCAAGGAGATCGTCCCTCTTCAATTTTTAAAGGCCGTATTGCCCGATCCGGGCGAACTCGGCCAACATTATACAGGGGAGACTTCCATCGGTTGCCGGATGAGAGGGGTTAAGAATGGGAAGGAGAAAACATATTATATCTATAACAATTGTAACCACCAGGATGCCTATAAAGAAACAGGGACGCAGGGGGTGAGTTATACGACCGGAGTGCCCGCCATGATTGGCGCGATGATGTTCATTACCGGCAAATGGAAGAAGGCTGGCGTGTTCAATACTGAAGAGTTTAACCCGGATCCATTCATGGACCAATTGAACCTCCACGGCCTTCCCTGGCACGAATTGCACGATGTGGATCTGGAAGTGTAAGCGCCATCCTGACATGGTTAAGCCTTTGAATTTCCTTCTATCACTGTGCAGCAAACGATTGTCACTACGGAAATCCGAAATTCGAAGCACGAAATCCGAAACAAACACGAATGTCAAAAAACGAATTACCAAAACAGAAGTTTAGAATTTGGAAGATTGAAATTTTTGAATTTGTTTCGAATTGGTCCTAAGAGGACGCTTCGCCCGGAATTCGGATTTCGGATTTGATGAGATAAACATCATGTCCATTGATTTCAACAAAATTCCTTCCCCTTGTTATGTGATCGATGAAACCCTTCTTCGAAACAACCTTCAATTAATAAAACAGGTCAAAGAGGCTTCAGGATCGGATATCCTCGTTGCGTTTAAGGCTTTCTCGAACTGGGGGTTCTTTCCGATCTTTAAAGAATATGGCTTTGGCGCCTCAGCAAGCTCACTCAATGAAGCCCGTTTAGCCTTTGAGGAACTCGGAGTTAAAGCGCACACCTATTCACCTGCATATGAAAAGAAGTCCATCCAAGATATCTTAAAATACAGCAGCCATATTTCCTTCAATTCCATTGACCAATGCCGAAAGTATTCCAAGATGGCCCATGATCATGGTGTCTCGATTGGCTTGCGTGTTAACCCTGAATTCTCAGATTCTCCCTATGACATCTATAATCCCTGTAAACCCGGCTCTCGATTTGGAGTGACTGCCGAACAACTTGGCGATCAGATCCCACCGGGAGTTGAAGGTTTTCATTTCCACGCATTATTCGAGGCGGATTCCTTTGCGTTAGAAAGACTGTTGGCCGTCTTTTTAAGCAAATTCAGTAAGTTTTTACCCAAGTTGAAATGGGTGAACATGGGCGGTGGCCATCTGATCACCCAAAAGGGTTACGATGCAGACCATCTAATTCGAGTCCTCACTGATTTCAAGAAAAAATATAGTGTCGAAATCATTTTAGAACCCGGTAGCGCTTTTACCTATCAAACGGGTTACCTAATTTCCACCATACTGGATATCGTTGAAAATAATGGCATTAAAACGGCTATTCTCGATGTGTCCTTTACCTGCCATATGCCCGACTGTTTAGAGATGCCCTATAAACCCGTCATCCTGGGCGCCACCGAAGAAAGGGCAGAAAAACCAACTTACCGGATGGGAGGGATCTGTTGTTTGGCAGGTGATTATATGGGGGATTGGTCCTTTGATAAAGAATTAAAACCCGGCGACAAAATCATTTTTGAGGATATGATCCATTACACCACCGTAAAAACAACCATGTTCAACGGTGTCACCCATCCTTCCTTTGGAATATGGAGTGAAAAGTCAGGATTCAGATTAATTAAGGAATTTAATTATCAGGATTATAAGAATAGATTGTCTTGAGAGCTCTGAAAGAACTACTATATGCTCTCTTGATTACACTGATTTTAATAAATGATTGCTCGGATTTTTATCTTTTTTCTACTCATTTCATGTCTGTGTAATCGGTCATCATCTGTGTCATCAGAACATAAGGACGGGACGTAGGTTCTAAAACAACTTAACATCGTTTGTGTATTTTAAAGAACCATCGAATGTAATGAGAAGCAGGCATCGCCCCATCAAAGAAAATCGCGCTCATTGGACACTGAGCAGGTCTTAAACAAAATTGCCGTATTATCAATGCCCGGCACTGATTCTCCGAAAACTCTTTCAATCAATCATTTAATCAGGACAGGATGATGATTCCTTCTTTTTCGGCGGACTGATCCAGTCTGGTGTCATAGCTTGAAAAATGGATGTTTGAATTGATTTTATTTTTTAGATGGATGGCTGAGGCGAGATGAATGGAGTCAAAACCTCTAAGTAGGTATTTTTCAGCAATATCGCCGGCAAACCTGATCAACCCATCCGTAACCTCTATCACAAAATAGCTCTCCCAGTCTTTGTTAAGATCCTCCACGATTTTTCGCAGAACCTTTTGGGAGAGCTCTTCTTCTTTTTGTTTCCTTGCAAAGGCTGCCCGCGCCTCCGCATAGGCTATTTTTGAAGTAGAAACGGCCGCCGCATTGTGAGCAAGGTTCCTTATTTTCTCAGAATCGATTTCCTCAACGTACAATTTAACCAGAGAGCTTGTATCGAGGTAAACGATCATCTTCTGTCTTCCAGAACAATTTCGGACACAGTTTTCCCCTCTACCTTAACAGGGCGGTGGCTTCCGGTCGGTTTCCCCCCTCTCCATGATGCAAACCCTTCTTTCACAAGAGAAAGAAGCTTTGAATCTTCTTCTCCCCTTTCTACCGGGAAAATGGTGGCGATAACTTGATCCCTATCAGTAATGAGGATCTTTTCACCTTTTTTTACCTCACGAAGGTAATAACTCAATCTGTTTTTTAAATCTTTAATGCCCGCTGTCTTCATAGCTACATTCTAATCTGAAGTAGCTACCTTGTCAAATGTTTTTTCCGGTTTTTTGTAATGCGTCACTGAAGCGGGGGGGCGCTTTGGTTCAGCCAAGAATAAGGTATAGCGCTATCGTTTCTGATTCTAAGGAAGCAGATCAGAAGAATCTCTGGTTTTCCAACGGTGTTCCGCTTTCAGCATTCTCAAGACGTGTCGTTTGGAAAGAGCAGATTATAAGGGTCCAGAGAGGGATCTGTTGCGAGTTGATCGAGGATTGTTTTGAATGCAGAGGCGACATCGGTTTTAGTTTGTTTTTTCAGGGTATGGAGGG
>JAGXTA010000053.1 GCA_018333535.1 Deltaproteobacteria bacterium
TTATTTACCCATATCGAGCTTTGGCTTAAGACGGGTGTGATTGCCCCTAAGACGACCTCATTGCTGGAACGAGTTTTTAGAGAGATTGGCCGTCGTCTCAAGAAAATCGCATGGGGATGGTCGGACCAGGCAGTAACCAATCTTTCCAAAATGATCCTGATCAGACAATATGCAAGAGATAAATGGGAACAATATTGGAAAGAAAAATTAGGCATCAAAGGTTATTTCACCATTCAGATCCAGTCGGTCGAAATAATATGATGCCTCACCTTTTGAACGATACCAATATATTAAAGAGAACCCAGACTTTTTAAAACCTGGCCTCTATGCAAGAGCATTTCTTGAAGCATGGGGACAGCCTGATAAGGTGATGGCCTATCAGGATTTCAGAGATAAACAGTATTCCAGCATAGGATTTATTTCAGGATCAAGTCAAGGGTTTTCTGGATTCTCTTCCGGCCAGTCCTATACTCCGACAACTGTTGTTTGGATTTACAGAAACCACAAGAAAGTTCTCTTTTTTCAACAAGTTCCTCAACTATTAGGATTAGCGGGGAAAGCTGAGATGGTATGGAAATTAGTGGGTTGGGAAAATTTAACCGGTGAGCTAACCACCAAACCTAAAGTAACTCCACCTTTTTCAGGTACTGCGGTTTTGCTGACAGAAAAGAAAACCATTTATAGCGATAATGAGATAAGAGAGTGGTACAATGCAGTAACAAATCGGGAATGGAAGAAAATTAGTGAAAGTGAGCATACTACTTATTGCTATGACAAAATAAACATTAGCTATCCATCTCAAGATGTTGTTAGGATATATGCGATAACGTATTATGAAAGTAAAAAAGCAATAAACGATATGATTAACCAATATCAACAACTTGGGTTATCCACAAAGGGTTATGAGAATCTCTATGGCACTATTTCATTACAGGAAGTAAATTGTAATAACAAAATGTATCTGCCGATACTTTCCATGGATTATGACAAGAATCGTAACTGGTTGCATCAATCTTGGAATTTATCAAGCAATGGCTGGAACAAGATACCTTCAACAATCCCGACGCTTGAAAAACTCTATAAGCTTGTATGTCCAGGGGAAAAGGAATGACGTCCCCGATAAAGGCTGTAACCTTGCTGGGCGATTTTCGGAGGTAATGGTTACAAAATAGTTACAGTCTATAGGGAGATTTACCCTTTCGAATCTGTCGAGAAAGAGAGACCTTCAAGGCTATCAATCCATTGGCTTTGGAGGTTTTTCTGTTTCAATTCCAGTTGTTTTTTTATTCCAATTTGGTAAAATGTCCATTAAGTAAAACCTGTCGTCAATTCGATAGCCCCAAAACCATTTGGGCAATAAATCAATATAATCAAATAGGTATTGTAGGAAAAGCGATGAAAGTGAAATTTTTGGGTTTTATGGTCATTTGTCTCCTTTTAATTTTTTTCTTTGCGTCTATTTTGGCTCCCCATTGTTGTCTTATTTAGGATGTACTAAGAATAATGTAAAAAGTGGATGGGTTGATAGTGGGTGGTGGAAAGAGAAAAGGATTCCAAGAGATTGAAATCTGTCAATGAAGAATACAAAAAATTATCTCCCAAAGCTAAGGAGTTTGATATTAAGTATTTGGGCAATGTTGAAAATTTGGAGCAATTGGAAAAAGAACTGAATGAGGGATCTTATTATCTATTAGAGGGCTTTCCAGAAATGTTGGGAGGTCATTGGAAAATTGTAAACCCCAATACATCCGAGTTGCTTTGGATAGTGGATAAAGAACTATGGGCTTCAGTCCCACTTGACAGGAAAAGACTGTTCTTGCCATATCTGCACGAAAATGCGTATAAGGTAGGTGCTGGAGAGACTGCTACCATTAACATAAAATCCATTAATGGAGAATGGTTAGGTCGAGTATCTAACCAAAGAGTGAACCTGAAGATTAAATAAGTCAAGAATAGGAGGTAGGAGGATAGTCAAATGAAACAAGGTGGGACAGGAGAGGGAATCCTTAAAATACTTCTCGGCATATTGGGCTTGGGAGTACTTTTGGTTTGTGTTCTTGGAGTGTTGTTCTCGATACATGAATGGGATAAATTAGAGTGGTTTTTGGCTGGGATTGGTATTGCATCGGTATTTTGGTTTATTCATCACCTAAAAGAAACTAACCCTATTAGGTATGATGCAATGATGAAAGCTTTAAGAGGAAAGAATAACACGCAAAAAAAAGTGTAATTGTCTACACCAAGAAGCCATGGGTCTGTTAATGGAGAATGATGAGGCCAAGTATCCAATGATAGAGTAAATTTGAAAATCAAAAGGGTGTTAGAAATGAACAAGAATAGAAGTATTGCAATTTGTATTGTTTTTCTACTTTTGAGTCTTTTAGTCTCTGCCTCTGTGGCTCAAGAAGATTACTTATCAGCAAAAGATGCTCTTAAGTACGTAGGACAGAAAAAAACCGTTTGCGGCGATGTGGTCAGTGTGACCTATGCTATGCGAAGCAGAGGGCAACCCACATTTCTGAATCTTGATGAACCCTATCCTAACCAGGTTTTCACAGTTGTAATTTGGGGATCTGACAGAGTGAAATTCAAGAATCCTCCAGAAGTCTTTTTTAAGGGGAAAAGAATTTGCATTACTGGTATTATCGATACAATACATTCCGTGGAAAACCACAAATCATAGTACGAGATCCAAATCAAATAAAAATAAGATAAGCGTCCCTTCTGAAGAGATGTTTTAATTGAAAGGATGAGTACCCCAAATTCACCTTGTAGGAGAGCCACGGTAGGAGGTGGCGATGGAAAAGGATTATGAAAAGTTAAAGAAACGGGCAAATTACAGGTGGGAATTTTTTCAGCGTAATAAAAGCGTTCAGGATATGTGGATTTTAAGCAAAGGTAATAAAAAAATACTCTGGATAGAGGTTGCTAAATATCTATCAGGGGTTAGTGAAGCACACTTTGGACTATCCCCGATTAAGATAGCTTATGGTGGAAAGAAAAAAGACTTAGTTTTTGAGTGGTTTAGTTATTTTGAAAAAGATTATTTCCAAAAAACAAATAACTTTATGAAAAAGTACCCAAAAATCAAAGCACATATCTCATTTAACGCCGTGGATAGGGAAGACAAAACAATCGTGATTAAGATTCATCTTGACCGAAAAAGGGAAGATATAATTAAAGGAGTGGAGTATCTCCTGAATACTTTAAAGAAAGAAGCCAAATATTTCAGTGAGGATTTCAAAAGACCGAGGCCACGTTGGGAGGAGTATGATAAATATTTGAAGGTATACGATCTTCGAAAAGAGGGGAAGGGC
Source organism: Deltaproteobacteria bacterium (assembly GCA_018333535.1). GTDB lineage: Bacteria > Desulfobacterota > BSN033 > BSN033 > UBA1163 > RBG-16-49-23. The sequence continues at coordinate 3,318 of JAGXTA010000053.1, forward strand.
TGGAGGAAAATAGCGCACGAGGTTTATCCAGGAGATAAATCTCTGGATGAAGGAGTGAGGAAAGTCAGACTTTTACATGAACGAGCTTTAAAAATGATTAACGGAGGATGGAGACAAATTTAATAGGTACCAAATATTCCGACCTGAATAAGTTCCAATGTCAAATATTCTACCCTAAATAAAATCCAATTTCGTAAACGATAAATAATGTTTATATTGAGGCTATGAGGATCACCCAATGTTAGCTGGGGCTGGCTAAAGGCGTTCACCAGTCTCGAACACCTTAATTGAGGAAGAACAACAGTCCTTTTTCTCGAAAGTTGTCCAAAGTCAAAGACCAGCCACAGTTGGTTTGAATTTGATGAATATTATTAAGAAAAAGAGAGGGGGTGAGAGAGATGCCAATCCACAGAAAAGATCAAGAAGTTGTGGGTTATATGATCGCAGAGAAAGTTTACTGTATAGGCTGTTGGGAAGAAGAGAAACCAGAAGAACTTGGTACTTCTATTGAAGCAAAAGATTTAAAGAAAAGCAGGTATGTTTGTGATAGTTGCGGGGGGCTAATACCAAATACTTATGAGAGTAGATTGAAGAAACACTTTCAAAACCATTAGGGAAAAGTATATCAAAAAACCGGTCCCTGATAGAAATGAACGACAATTGGCCCCTATCCTTGCACAGGAGAAAGTAGGGGTCATGTCAATGGGGTCATCAATTGGGTCTGGCAATCGTAATAAAGTGTTTTTTCTTTCCTCTCTTTGTCGAGTCTTCTTTCAACCTCTCTTTATGATTTATCCTTTGTCCCCCTTGCTATAATCTCGACATATTCCTTAAAGCTATATTTCTTATATCTTTGTTTGCCTGTTATTTCTTTTAAGACACCTACCTTCTCAAATTTTTTAACCAGTTCATTCGCCGCCTCTTTTGAAACATTCAATTTTTCAGAAACCTCTTTAACATTCAATAATGGAGTTTGAAAAAGCAGGTCTATGAGTTTAACACTATAAACACTTGAGACAGAATTTTTATGAAGTCTTGTTAACAAATCTTCCTTTAATTGGATGACCTCTCTGGCAGTCTTTGCTGCTTCTTCTGAGGTTTCACTAATACCTTTAAGAAAAAATGTTATCCAATCTTCCCATGCTCCCTTTAAGCGTACTTTCATCAGCAAATCATAATATTCAGCCCTGTTCCTTTTTAGATAAAAGCTCAAATACAAAAGTGGTTTGGACAGGATTTCCTGCCAAAAAAGATAAAACGTGATGAGAAGCCTTCCAATTCTTCCATTTCCATCTAAAAAGGGATGGATTGTTTCAAATTGAGAATGGATTAAAGCGATTTTAACCAAAGGAGGAATATTATAATTTTTACGATGAAAAAATATTTCAAGATCCCCCAGTGTAGGTAACACCGCTTCAGGTGGTGGAGGAACATATATGGCCTCGGTTAAAGAGGCACCGGGAGGGCCAATCCAGTTTTGAGATTTTCTAAATTCTCCAGGATTTCTATGGGCGCCTCTTGTTTCTTCAAGTAGGATTCTATGAATTTCTTTAATGAGTCTCAAAGACATGGGAAGCTCTTTAAGCCTTTCAATTCCATAATTCAGCGCTCTTATGTAATTAATCACCTCTTTTATCTCATTTACATTTTCTTTGGGAATTAAATCCGCTTCAAATTCGAGAACTCCTTCAAGGGATGCCTGGGTTCCTTCAATCTGAGAACTCAGAAGAGCCTCTTTTTTCACATACATAGCAATAAAAAGATCTGGATTAGGCAAAACAGTTGTAATCCCGTCTAATCTTGCAAGGGCCCTATCTGCTTTCGAAAGCAATGATTGCAATTTCTCATCGTACCGAATAGGTGGGGAAGGAGGTAAAGGGTTAGGAATAAACGCCTTATAACCACCTGGCTGCATTACAAATGTCCCTGCTCTTCCATCCATAAGACATTCCCTCTATGCTTTTTATCTAAGACAACTTATTTTGACTTATATTATATTTTCTCATATAAGTCAAGTAAAGTTGACTTAAAATTGATCCACGGTTTCTAAGCCAACCTTCCTTGTTTTACAGCAAAGGGGAAAGACTGGATTCCGGGTCAAGCCCGGAATGACAATCAAAGTAAATGGACTTTAGTCTCAATACACTATCGCTTCTTTCGACTGCGCTCAGGAAAAGCTTCTCAGAATAACAGGAAGGGAAAATCGTTTAAAATAGGTTATAATGAGATTTCTGAAAAGAACAGAAATCTCTGATTCCATCCCTGCCTGCCGGTAGGCAGGGATTTTGAAATGATTACACGGATTTTAGAGGTCTCTGCTAAGGATTTGAAGGGTTTTTCAGAGACCTCATAATGTTTTTAACTTCTCTGAGAGGTTCCTCTTTTCCTTAAATACCACTCACCTTCCCCTCTCCCCCAAACTTGGGGGAGAGGGGAAGGGTGAGGGGGTTATTTCCCCTATAATTTATGAAAAACATACGAAATTTCAGCATCATCGCGCACATTGACCATGGGAAATCGACCCTGGCGGACCGGCTCATTCAATATACCGGCATGGTTGATGAACGAAACTTCAAAGACCAGATCCTCGACAATATGGACATTGAGCGTGAGCGGGGGATCACCATCAAGAGCCAGGCCATAGCCCTTCCCTATCATGCGGAAGACGGGGAGGAGTATGTCCTCAATCTAATCGACACGCCGGGTCATGTCGATTTTTCTTATGAGGTGTCCCGCTCCCTGGCCTCTTGCGAAGGCGTCCTTCTTCTGATCGATGCGGCCCAGGGCGTGCAGGCTCAGACGATTGCCAATCTCTATCTGGCCATGGAAAATAACCTGGAGATCATTCCGGTCATCAATAAGATCGATCTTCCCACGGCGGATGTGGACCGGGTGATCGAGCAGATCGACTCGGAGTTGGGACTGGACGCTTTCAGTGCTCTAAAATGTTCGGCCAAGGAAGGAATAGGAATCGAAGAGATCCTGGAAGCCATTGTCAAGAGAATTCCTCCTCCGAAAGGCAACCCCGAAGGGCCGCTTGCGGCTTTGATCTTCGATGCCCAGTATGATCCTTTCCGTGGAACAGTTATCCACTGCCGCGTTTTTGATGGAACCGTGAAGCCTGGAGATTTTATTCGTTTGATGTTCAATCAGGAGGCTTATAAGGTCGAGGAGGTGGGACGATTCCTGCTCGCCAGAGAAAAACGTGACCGAATCTCCGCAGGAGAGGTGGGTTACATCTTTGCAGGCGTCAAGACAGTTTCGGATGTCCACATCGGCGATACGATTACACTCGATGAACGGCCCTGCGACAAGCCCCTCCCCGGCTTTAAGGAATTCAAACCCGTGGTCTTCTCTTCGATCTATCCCATCGCCCCGGAAGACTATGAAGACCTGGCTGTTGCCCTTGAAAAATATTTGTTGAATGATGCGGCCTTCGTCTATCAGAAAGATTCATCCATCGCCCTGGGACAGGGATTCCGGTGCGGGTTTTTAGGCCTTCTTCATCTCGAAATCGTCCAGGAAAGGGTGGAACGGGAATACGATCTCTCCATCATCCTCTCCGTTCCGAGCGTCCGTTACCGGTTTACATTGAAGGACGGAAGCGTCATGTTCGTTGACAATCCTGCTCACTACCCGAATCCTCTTTCTATTGAAAAAGGAGAAGAGCCCTATATTCGTGCCATGCTGCTTTTTCCGGAGAGATATCTCGGCTCCGTGATGAAACTCTGCATGGAGAAGCGAGGGGAAAACTCAAAGCTTGGTTACCTGGGCCCGGGCCGCATTGAGTTGATGTATGAGATGCCCCTGGCCGAAGTGATTTATGATTTTTATGACCGTTTCAAATCCATCACCCAGGGATACGGGTCCTTTGACTATGAGGTCCTTGACTACAGAGAAAGCACCCTGGTCCTGGTGGACATCCTGGTCAACGGCGAAAAAGTGGACGCCCTGTCGCAAATTGCCCACCGCGATCAGGCCCGTCCCCGGGCCCTCAGAGCCTGTGAAAGATTGAAGGAAGAGATTCCCCGGCAGATGTTTAAGATAGCGATTCAAGGAGCGATCGGGGGAGAGATCATCGCCCGTACGACGATCTCTTCCTTTCGTAAGGATGTGACCGCAAAGTGCTACGGCGGCGATATCACCCGGAAGCGAAAGCTTCTCGAGAAGCAGAAGAAAGGAAAAAAGAGGATGAAGACGATCGGGTCGGTCTCCATTCCCCAGAGCGCTTTTCTTGCCGTCCTGAAATCGGACACGGATAATTAAATCGAGCGGATTTAAATCCGAAGCACGAAATCCGAAACTCGAAACAATCTCAAATGACCAAATTTTCCCGCTTAGTCGGGATTCAAAACGAAAAAAGGCTTTAAGAAATTTGTATTTTGGAAATTCGGATTTGTTTCGGATTGGTCCTAAGAGGACGCTTCGCCCGATATTCGGATTTCGAATTTTTTCAACTTCCAAGATCTGTTTGGTTCTGGGACTATGCCAAGTTAGGTAGAAATCCAACTCAATGAACTCAAAAAAAATACCTGGTCTTTACATCCACATTCCTTTTTGTCTGAGTAAATGTCCCTACTGTGATTTCTATTCGTCAACCTCCATCTCTGCTGCCCCTGATTTTTTAAATGGCCTCTCAAAAGAGATGGAGATGTATCGTCACCAATTCAATCCTATCGACACAGTCTACATCGGCGGCGGGACGCCCTCTCTTCTCAGCCCCGAACAGTTAGAAAACATCCTTACAAAAGTGCGGAAAAATTTTGATCTGATAGCAGATGCAGAAATAACCATCGAGGCCAACCCCGCTGACCTCAATCAATCTTTCCTTGAATCGATGCGTGAGATTGGAATCAATCGAATCAATATCGGAGCCCAATCTTTTGATGAGAAGGTGCTGGGCTTTCTTGGAAGAAGGCACTCCGTTAAGGAGGCGATTTCAGCCGTTGAGGCCCCGAGAAAAGCAGGATTCGAAAATATAGGACTCGATTTGATTTACGGTGTCCCGGGGCAGGGGATTGGGGTGTGGCTCAATACTTTGAAACAGGGTATTGCTTTTTCACCGGAGCATCTCTCCTGTTATCAATTAACGCTTGAACCTAAAACGCCATTGGGAAGAAGGTGGCAGGCAGGAGAATTTTCCGCCCCCGGAGAAGAATTGCAGTATGAGTTTTTTATGAAGACATCCGAATTCCTCGAAGAGGCCGGCTATATCCATTATGAGGTGTCGAACTTTGCAAGAGGAATGGAGCATGCCTCAAAACACAACCAAAAATATTGGGACCATTCCCCTTTTCTTGGCCTTGGTCCTTCAGCCCATTCCTTCCATGGAAATCAACGCTGGTGGAACCATCGTTCTTTTGATCAGTACCTCGCTTCGATCAATGCTGGAAACCTCCCTGTCCAAGAGACAGAAACCCTGACGATAGAACAGCTTCGACTGGAAGCGCTCTATCTCGGCCTCCGCACAAAAAAAGGGATATCTCTCCAGGACTTTAAAAAACAGTATCATTCCGATCTCCTCAGCGGAAAAAAGAAGATTTTTAAAAAATTAGAGGAAGCAGGATTCATAGCCATCCGGGATGGCTACCTCTACCCTACCCCAACCGGCCTTGCCATTGCTGATACGCTTTCGCTGATTTAGCATTCTTTTCCCAAATTTGAATAAAATAGACCGATCCACCCGTCTAAATAGAGTCTGTTTATAAACTAAAGGTTTTTAAAAAGGTCGTCATTCCGGCGAAGGCCGGAATCAAGTAATTTCAAAACCTTCTGGATGCCGGATTAAGTCCGGCATGACGGGGAAAGGGCATTTATAAACAGACTCTAAATAGATAAACCCCGTTAGAAAGCCTTCGACTCTCTAACGGGATGGTCACACGGGGTTCTAAATATAGTGTTCGCTCTGAGAGGGATGTTATCCTTAACATTGCAAAACATTTAGTCAAAACGGACACGGGTGAACCGTTCGTAAAGGCTTCGGGGCGAACCTTTTAGCGAATAAGCACACACATCCCAAGCCCTTGCCGGAGTTCACCTTAGGTGAGGTCTACCGTTTCCCTTAACATGTCAACTTAATCACCATCAGAAGCCTTGAAGAGCGGTTTACCCGTGGCCGTTTTTGCAACTGCAAGGTTATCTTCATCCCTGCTACTAGTAGTGGGGCTTTCTACAGGGTAAAGATCAAGAAAAAGGAGTGATGATATGAATAATAAATTGATTTTCCTCGGGAGCCTGGTTCTGGTTGGCTTGATGCTTTCGGGCTGTGCCTGGTATGGGGGTTATGGCTATGACTTTGGATACAGCCATGGTTATCACCATGACTACGATTATCATCGCCATGATGGACATCCCCGACCTCATCACTGGGGCGATCATGATAGGACCTGGCGTGGACCAGGATATAGACCTCATCATCGGCGGTAAGATAAGAGGTTAAGAAAAGCAACTTAAAAATCTCAGTGGTTCATCCTAGGTCTTCCTGCTCGGGGAGACTCCAATTTGAGTCTCCCGGTCTTTTTTCCCCAATTCATCCCCTTTTAAGCCTTAAGTGACAACGTTCAAGACATCGTAGACAGAAATAATGGTCACGACATCGTGGACACACAACTTTGAAATTATGTACCCAACGATGCCGTGACGCAAATCGAATAGCTCATCGCATTTGATACTTGTATTCTTCGACCTGGATCGTATCCAGAAAGAGCTTTAGCTTTTGTTCTTTGACATCGATAATAGCCACAACGTATTCGTACTGGGTTTCCGGTGGAGCGGAGAACATTTCACCGAAGATGTTCAACCGGCAGTCGCTTCGGATGAATCTCA
>JAGXTA010000054.1 GCA_018333535.1 Deltaproteobacteria bacterium
CCAGGGTCACTGACGTACCAATATCAGAGGCCCAAAGAAAAAAAAGGCGGATTCTATCAGATCAGTTACACCTATCGGATGAAAAGCAAAACCGAATACGTCAAGGCTGAATTCGTACAAGACCTCAAACGACAAATCGCGACATTCAAACGATTTAAAAAACTCACGCAACAGTGGATCGATTTAGCGATTCAACTCTCGCAGATGAAAATCACACTTGCAAAGGAAGGCAAAATCAAGCTATCTTGATCGTTAAGAACTCGGTACTCTCAAGTTATTTAGAGTCTGTTTATAAATTCCCTTTTTCCGTCATGCCGGACTTGAGGAGCCTGCCCCGTGCTTGATACGGGGGCATCCAGAAGGTCTTGAAAGAACTGGATTCCGGCTTTCACCGGAATGACAACCTTTGGGGGAACCATTAGTTTATAAACAGACACTATTTAATCTCCGAACTCCGAACTTAATTTTCCCTCTCATCCATCACCTCGATGGCGACGTCAGGGCAGTAGCGTTCACACTGGTAGCACCGGATGCAACCCGGCTTTTCTATAATTTCATCCATCTCAAGGGAGAGGACACCGACCGGGCAGACTTCCACGCAGATGATGCAACGCTTGCAATAGTTTTCGTTCCAGATGACATTCAGCCGTGGTTTCATATACATACCGATTTCATTCCGGCATGAATTAAGCCTGCCAATGATATTGGCATCCAAAGTAACTCCCCTCTTAACCCCCCTCTGTCCCCCCTTAATTAAGAGGGGCTGCATGGGGAATATTCCTCCCCTTAAGAGACTGTGTCGTAATTCCGTTCATGGTTCGAGAACCTCACCACGAACGGACTACGGCATTTTAAAAATCAATCACTTAGCCGTTCGTCCTGAGCGTGTCGAAGGGCGAATGGCTGATTGTGACACAGTCTCTAAGATAAGGGGGGGTCAGGAGGGGTTATGAATCATTTCTTTCACTAATTTTCTTCCAACTTCAAATGCCTGCTGGAGCGCTTCCGGGTGCTTTAAGATATCGCCTTTCCCGTCGACCCCCCGAAAAAGGAGTTCGCCTGCATATTCCGCATTGAAGGTGTCGAAAAAATACTTGGCGGTAAGTATCGCTCCCTCAAAAACCTTCTGCCCTTTCGTGGCTCCCACGGAGATGAAGAAGCCCTTTCTCTTCCTCCCCTCTTTCCCAAGAGAAGGATCTTTCAGAAGATACTTCTTGGCCCAGAGGGCCTGGGAACGATCGATCAGCGCCTTTGCCCAGGCAGTGACACCGTAAAAGAAGATGGGCGAGGCAAGAAAGATGATATCCGATTCCAAAAGTTTCGGATAGATTTTTTCCATATCATCAAGGATGACACATTGACCGGTTTGATCACACCCGTGGCATTCTTTGCAGGGTGTGATGGCATAATCGGTCAGGTAGATGCGATCCGTCTTCGCCCCTTCCCTTTCTGCGCCTTTAAGAACCTCTTCGAGAAGGACCTCCGTATTTCCACCCCTTCTCGGGCTTCCGAAGATTCCCAAAACCTTCATCGATGTCCCCTCCTGTCCACATCGTCCCCTTTCTGACCGGAAGGGAAATGGAGGGAAGGAGAAGGAGTTGGCCAGGGAATGGAATTGAGATCCCTCAACCCCTCCAGCAGGGGTCCGTCTATCCCTTTGCGCTGAATCAATACCTTAAACATCTCACCCATTCCAGCCTCCGGTTCGATCAGATGCATTAAAGAGAGCCTCATTTTCAACCCATCCAGTTCATAGAGATCCTGGCCCAGGGAGTCCATCTCCTGTAGGATTCCAAGGGCAATGAGGAACCGGTATTGCGGTACGAGGCCGGCGAAGCGAAGGCCCACCCCTTCCCCCTTTTTGATTAAATCCGTAAAGTTGACATGGGAGGTCATGTCCTGTTCTCCCAGATGTTCATAAGGGTTTTGCGAGGTCTGATGACGAGAGTAGCAGAGAAAGGTTCCGCTGCGGCGATGAGAAGCATAAAGTTCTTCGGCGAGATACCCGTAATCAATGGTCAGGACAAATCCTTTCTCCAGAAATCTTCCCACCTTCTCCATCCAGTCGAGCGCCTTGAGATTCACCTCAGCCCTCTGGCCTTCCTGAAGTCTGATGCCCATCGATTCGAAATAGGAAACGAGCGCCGGATCGGAAGGTTCGCCCATCACCTCTTTCAACTGACCATCATGATGGGTCACATAGACCTCTTTTAATTTACCGTGGTCAAAAACGACCTGATGAACCGGAAAGGCATCGACCAGTTCATTGGAGAGGATGCAACCCCTGATTCGATCCTCGCCCCTCTCAAAAGCGTTGAGATCCATCCAGTCGATTTTGCCTTCTTCCTTATATGGACGAAGCCTTTTTTTCTGTTCATTGATAAGGGAGGGGCTTGTTTCAAGAAGATAGTATCTCAGTTTTTTAAAAAAGTCAGGCGCATTCTTTTTTACCCAACCTAAGATATCCTGACAGAGAAACCCCCTGCCGCCTCCCATTTCAACGATATCAAAATTCCCCCCGCCCAAAATCTCAGCCATCTGAGAAAGTTGTTTGGCGACCATCCCCCCAAAGAGGGGATGGACACAGGGGCCGGTATAGTAATCGCCATCCTTCCCGATTCTCGTCTCCTCCGAATGGTAATACCCGTACTCCGGATGGTACAGACACCACTCCATAAATTGAGCGAAAGTCAGAGGACCCCTTTCTTCAATCTGTGAGAGAATGAAGTTCTTCAGCTTCTGTCCTCGCCCTCTTTTCTCTTCTTCCATATGCAGAGGAGTTCCCGGTGATGGTATCCCGATTGAACCAATTCCCAACCCTCTTTTCCCATCTCATGAAAGATAGTTTTTAACCATTCAACTCCCACTCGGGATGAATCGTGGACAAAGCACTGACCCACCTGGTCGCAATGAATGATCTGTTCTTCCTCTGCCTTTTTAATCTCAGGAAAGGCATGGAGCGTGACCTGATATTCCCAATGGATCATATTATCCCCCTTCTATGCTTCATAGGCGAGGACACGAATCAGGCCGATGGCGGCTCCGGTATCGTCTGTTGTCGTTGAATCGCTGACGGAGATGACATTTTTCACCCTATTTTTTGCGATGAAGCGGTTGACTTCTTCATCCAGAGCCTTCAACTCTTTTGCTGTTTTGAAAATCCTTAGTTCTGTGGTAAAGGTTTTTATTTTAATGCTCTTTTTCTCTCCCATTACGTAAACTCCTTTCTTCGCAATTCAATTATAACCCTTCCCTGGTAATACAATCTATAGCGCTTAAGAGTGCTTAAGAACAGATCCCGAAAGAAAAAACTTAGTCTCCTCTTCGATGTTTGATCGGACCTTCTTCAAGGGCCTCGTGAACCCAGTTCAGGGCCGCAACCATTTTCGGAAACCCGACGGTCGTCAGGCCCAGGAGCACGGCATGTCGAATCTCTTTTGGGGTAATTCCTATCGCTAATGCCCTACGGGTATGAGATTTGATGGCGCCTTCAGAATTCGAGCCAATAGCAATCCCTAACTTGATCAACCTTCGGCTCTTCTCATTGAGAGGGCCAGAGGCATGGCATTTCTTGGCCAGCCGATCGTATTCCCTTTCAATCTGGGGAAATTCCTCCTTAAACCGTTTGTACGAAAATGGAAAAGTGCTCTTTTTCATCTTACCCCCTTTCTTTTCACCTCAAAGTGATGGTGTGTTTGTTGATCATTCGATGAGGAAAGTAGGACTCCTTTGCCTTTCTCAAACCCTCCTCTCCGAGGTCCTGCTCCCGGTTGACGTAGGTATAGCCTGACCAGTGGTTCTCAAGGAAGGCCTGATTGATTGTGGGATAGAGACCTTCAAAAGCGGGATTCGCTTTTTCAATATGAATGACGACGGTATCGTGATTGAGCGGCTCTCCCAGGGTGAAAGCCTCCACCTTGCCATTGATCAGGATGACACCTCCTTTTACCCCGTTAGAAAAAAATTGCCGCTGGTCTGTAACGGGGTCGTATTTCGGAACCATTTCGGCGGGGTTTAATGCCTCGATGGATTTTCTAACGGGGTGAACCCTCAGCGCCTCAAAATGGGAAAAAGCTTCTTTGGTAGCGATCGATTCGTTGCGCAGCCCGGGCATCACCTCGCACTGCCGGAGGTCGCACCAATTGCTTTCCAGCCGGAGACAATCTGAAATCAGCTCAGAAGTGAGCGGAAGATACTGGTGGGTGTATTTTCCTTTAAACTGCTTGATGTGGTTTCTCTTCCGATGATATTTTCTTCCTTGCAGATGGATCAGATCCTCTGAAAGGTAGACATAATCGGATTGATCACGGTCGAACTCTACCATAAAACCTTCCGATTTCCAATCGAAACGAGAGACGACCTCTTCAGGAACCCGGGCAATTTTAACAAAAACTCCCTTCTCCTTCATTAACTGGAGTAATGTCCGGTAACATTCTAACGCATCCCCCTCTCCGATGGGAGGAAAGAAAAAGGGATGCTCACCGTTCTCTGCAAAGAGACAGAGGAAGTTTTTCAGTCGGGAGATTTTGATCTGGTAGGCATGTCGCCAGATGAAGAGATTGGTGAAGGTGAATTCCGAGATGGAGGAAGGGAATTTTTGAAAAGCTAAATCGAGAATGGGTTTGTCTTCGAGGGAGAGGTCTTTAGAGAGAGGGAATTCCGGCAAGCTTTTCCATGATTCCTCCATGTTGAACTGACTCCTTCCATTCCAATCATCTAATGAAGAGAACTCTTAAAAAATATCTTTCCGCTATATATTTCTAATCGTTGTAATCGTCTCGTAATCTCTGTAATCAGAGATTTCTGGACTTTTTCAGAAATCTCAACGAATCAGATGGCTGACCATCGTGCAAATCTCAGCCGGGTTAAAGGGCCTATAGATGAATCCATAGACACCCAATTCGATCGCTTCCTTAAGAAAGGAATCTCCTCTCTCTGAAACGATCAGAAGGATTCGTGAAGGTTTTGTTTTTTTTAATTCGATGAGGAGGTTTTTCTCGCGGACTCCGGGAGTGTCGATGTTGAGGATAAAGACATTAAACCCCTCCCCATTCAGGAGAGGTTTCACCTGAAAACCACTGTCCAAGATGATGACTTCGTGTCCTTCTCTTTCGAGGCATTCCCTTAAATAACCCCGGCTGGCAAAATCATGGTCAACAATACAAATTTTTCCCTTCACCGATCCTCCCCCTTCAGAGAGATTTTGGTTAGACTAATCCTCTAAAGAGGGAGTTAACGTTTCCTCTGCTCGAGACGATTTTCAATGATTACATTATCTACGATCTCGCCGCAGAAGATGCACCTCCAGCCGAAGAATTCCTCGGAGAGGCCAAAAAACTTCTCGTAGGCCATAACTCCGCCGCAACGATAGCACTTCATAATGAACCTCCTGTTCAAAAATTAAGCAAAATTCATACCAAAGTTAGATTCTTACACATTGAAGTCTGAGAATTTATCTCTAACACTTGAAAACAAAAGGGTGTCATGCTGAACTTGGCTCAGCATCTCGTTTTGTACAAAGGGTGAGATCCTGGCACGAAGTGATGAACGAATGTGAATCAACAAGTTTAGGATGACAAGTCTTTGAAATTTCAAATATTTTTGGTTAGAATTAAGTCCACAGGTTAAGGCAAAATAGTTGTTTTTGACGATATCCCTCCCTTACCGCTCCCTTTCCAAACCGGAAATATAGACAGAATTAAAGACAAAATTGTAATGAGAAGGTTCCAGGGTTCAAGTTTAAAGAAATCGTCTATTCAAAGAGAAGGTTGGGAGGGAAATTGTATAAATTTGGACTTAAAAAATAGTAATATTGGAGATTTATGATGAAATTTACTTTAATTTCAAATTGTTACAAATATGTCTAATTTTAGACAATAATGTATTAAAATCATTCTTTTGAAAGCCCGTACCGCCTCATTTTTCCATAAAGGGTTGAGCGATTAATCTTCAGTTTTTTTGAGGCCTTATGTTTATTCCAGTTCGTCTCTTTTAAGGTTTTTAAGATAAGGTCCCTTTCAAAATCCTGAAGGGTGGCCAGTTCTTCTGTTTGGGCGGATTTCTGAAGGAGATACTGGGGAAGATCTTTGGAATAGATTTCATCCTTTTTCCCAATAATTACAGCATGTTCAATCACATTTTCAAGCTCACGGACATTCCCCGGCCAGGTATGGGCTAAAAAGATTTCCATTACTTCAGGCGAAAAATCGACAATTTTTTTCCCTTTTTCCTGGCTAAATTTTTCCAGGAAGTGTGAGGCGAGGAATGAAATGTCATCCTTTCTCTCCCGAAGGGGTGGAATAAATATGGGGATAACATTGAGCCGATAATAGAGATCTTCCCGGAAGGTCCCCTTCTTCATCTCCTCCATCAGGTTCTTATTCGTGGCAGCGATCACCCTCACATCCACTTCAAGCGTTTCCTCCCCTCCGACTCTTTCGAACCGGTGATCCTGCACAACCCTGAGGAGAAATATCTGCGTGGGGGGTGAGACTTCGCCGATCTCGTCGAGAAAAATCGTTCCCCCATGGGCGAGTTCAAATCTGCCACTCTTTCGACGGATGGCTCCGGTAAAAGCTCCCTTCTCATGGCCGAAGAGCTCACTTTCCAGGAGATTCTGGGAATAGGCTGAACAGTTGGCAACGATAAAAGGTTTGCTCTTTCTCGGACTGTTGAAATGGATGGCCCTTGCGATGAGTTCCTTTCCGGTGCCGCTCTCTCCCTGAATGAGGACGGTTGAATCGGTATGGGAGATATCGGAGATCAATTCATAGATTTCCTGCATCCTATCGCTCTTTCCGATAATGTTCCCAAAACTGTATCGCTTTTCAAGAGCCTGGGTAAGCAGAATGTTTTTATTCCTTTCCTTCCTCAGTTCGTCATGGAGGTCTTTAATCCGGAGCATCACCTTCACCTTGGCAAGGAGCTCCTCATTGATGAAGGGTTTGGTGAGGTAATCATCCGCTCCCAGGTTGAGACCGTTGAGTTTATCCTGAAGGGTTGACCTGACCGTTAGGATGATTACGGGAATGAACTTCAGAAGATCATCCTCCTTAATTTTCTGGCAGATATTTCTCCCATCCTCATCGCCTAACATCACATCGAGAAGGACCAAATCGATGGGCACCTCTCCCTCCGGAGACTTCCGCCTTTCGGCCTCCAGAAATCTCATCGCTTCGGCACCGGATAAGGCGGAAAAGACCTGGTAGCCCTCCGTCTGGAGAAGGATGGTAATCATCTCCACGGTATCCCGCTCATCATCAATGATCAGTACTCTTTTTGGCCTAAACCTATCCATCCGGACCTTCCTTTTAGATTGCTAATATGACCGAATGGAATTCTGATGTCAATTGAATTTTGCCTAAAAATATTTTCTTGTTTGGGGTGGTAGGCTTCTATTTCGCTATGCGCTCTGCGCTTTGCGGTTTAGCTGGTTTCACACGGCGGGATCTTTTCTTGGAGTTGCTTCTCCTTTGCCGGCGTCAGTTCCTCTTTCATTTCCCACTCTTTCTTGGCGAAGGCATCCTGGGTTTTGATGAGGAGCCACTCTTTTCCGGTCCCTCTTCCTCTCATCAAAACAATGGAAAAACCTCCCTTCAATTTCTTTCCGTTTAGGGTAAACCGGAGTTTACCCTGTTTCAGGCCGGTCTCAGGGTCTCCTTCTGGTTGGAATTCTCCGGAATCCCAGACGAGGACAGGTCCGGCTCCATAAAGACCCTCTGGGATGATTCCTTCAAAGTCACCATATTCAAGAAGATGATCCTCCACCCTCACGGCAAGCCTTTTATCGGAAGGATTCATGGAAGGCCCCTTGGGGATAGCCCAGGATTTCAGGACTCCAGCAATCTCCAACCGGAAGTCATAATGAAGACGGGAGGCATGATGTTCGTGGACAACAAATTTCATTGCTTCCTCCCTTCTCTATCGAAGAGGTCTGAGGCTCGATTCCTTAAAACGTCAAGCTTGAATAAACCACGAAACCGGCATCCGTAAACTGACGGGGTCAGGATAAGACTTCAGGTATCCCATTCGGAGGATCCACTGAACCTCGCTGGTTAAGCTTAATTCCTTAGCGATTTGTTTTCTCCAAGGTTCTTCTTCCAACATCTGCGTCATGGGATGAAGGGCAATCATCTTTTCTCTTACTTTTAAAAGCATGTTTTCCCATACCCTTCCATATTCAATCAGTGTGGGTATGCTCGAATCCTGACTGGTAACAACCAACCATCCGCCACACGTTTTCACCTGTTTTGCAACAATATCCACCGTCTGTTTCCGGAAACTCTCTTTCAGTACAGATTGACGATCATAAAAATTCCGGACGAAAAGACCGGCTATCCCCTTTATCTCCATACTCTCCGGCGTTAACCCATTTCGATATAGTTTTGCTTCTTTATTGGACCACCGGATCCAATTTGCCAATTCCTCTTGTGCAGGATCACGAAACGCCTGTTTCCGGTTGGCTTCGATCGTTCCTTCCTGGAGATATTTCCCCTGAGGAGAGTGATTCGGAAAAAAGAAACTGTGCGGGGAAGGAACATTAGCAAGAAGACAAGCTCTTGCCTCATGTCTGGTGAAATATTTTAGGTCTTCCGTTTTAATCTCCTGATCCGCGAAGCCACTTCGAACCGTCCTTCTCTGTTTGACCTTCGCCAGTGGGAAATCAAGGGTTTTCCCTTTTTTGAGCCGAATGTCTGCAATCTCAGGATCCATTGGGCTCTTGGCAATGATTTGAAGATCCACCTCATAGCCGAAGGTTCCAGCGGCGATGACGAGGTTTTCAATGAAGGCCCCAATGCCGAGTAAGAGTTCCCGGTTTTCAGGGTCAACAGCCGGCAGCCAGCATTTTTTATTAGAGCCGATCACCCAGTGTTTCGGTTCTACGATTTTTAGTGTCCAGGGCTGGGTATTGTGGCCGCTGGGTGCAAGGGAGGCATAATCGAGAATTTCCATTTCATCCTTTTCAAGGCCTTTGATCGAGGTCTTCTCACTGTCTGATCGTGGGATATCTTCCCGCTTTATGCTGCTACAGGCATGTAACATGGACATCCCTCCTAATAAGAGTATTGCCTGACCTGAACACTTTAAAAAATTCCTGCGATTCATTTTTCCCTCCTTTTTGACCATTGCTTCCTGTCCTCTTTTTAAAAATCAATCATTTCTCACCTTGGACTATTTTCTGGAGAGGCTTTAGCATCTCTTCCTTCATTCTCTTACGATAGATTTCTTTTCTCATGGAGGGTATCTTCGTGAGCAGAATTAATACGGCGTTCATGATACGGGCTTTGTAATTCCTATGGGGAAAATCGTAGACCCGGTGCTTCTTATAGAATCGGTGGTCTGCCTGAAATGGAAAACGGAGTTTTCCCCAGACATCGTCCCTGAAGATTTTCATCCCACCGACACTGAGAAACGTCTTGGGTTTGATATAATGCTTCTCTGCAAGATGGACGACCCGCTCGGCCAGGTGCTGGAGCCGCGCATCTAATACCTTAGAATCCTCTTCTTCATCTGTGATGATGTCAACCAGGTTGGCCTGTTGCCATTCTGTGTAGGCTTCCAATATTTGCCGGAGGTTGGATATTTGTCTCAGGGGACCGGACAGAATGAACCCGACCTGTTTCCCAGTTAAAGATGGGGTATGGGTATTGAAGAAACTTCTGTCGAAAAACATTTTCCATCGGGAGGATAAATACCTGTCCTGAATCGTCCCGGCGAAAATGAGGATATCCGCAGGGTTCACGTGGTCTTTATAAAACTGGACATATTCATCCTGATCGCCATAGGCACACTGGTAATCATAACCACATTGAATACAACCCAGACAGCCTCCCTTGATGTCAATCTGATGAAGGCTGATCACCGTCACATCCTCTGCGAATGAATTTCTAAATCGCTCGATCATCCTGCCTAAATTGTTGTTTGGCTCTTTCAGGTCGGACAGGATCAGCACCCTTTTTCCCTGGATGCTCACCTTTTGTCCTGGTGAACCCGGGACGTAATCAAGAGGATGATAGAGGATAGGTGAGTATTTTTTGGCTGTGGGAACACGGTTTTGAATCCCGTCGAAGAATTCGGAGGCAAAGAGGGTCCATTTTTCCCTTCCCTTTCGACTCATTAGATCGTACATGGCCGCCGAGAAATACCCCAGATATTTCATATCGAGATCATCGCAGATGGCATTCATGTAATTATGAGCGGTGTGGTCGAAGAAATGAATGGAGGTTGATAAAACGGCAGTATATTTATTTTTAAAAACACCCGCTGTCCCTCTCTCCCAGATGAGCTCAATGAATCTTTTATATTGAGAGGAGACAAGAAGATAATAGAGAGGGAAGGCCCAGAGCACGCCCTCCGAAGAACTTACTTCATCCATCACCTCTTGAAAGACCTTTTCATCTTTTTCAATCTTTTTGATCGTGGAGGCGATGTTAAAGATTTTGTAACACTTTAGCTCTTTGAAAAAAGCTCTTTGACAACCGAATAAAGAAAAAGCTGGCGTCAGATTCAACAATGTTGTATAACGTTCTCCAGGAGCAAGGAGAGCGTTATGGAGTCAGTCGTCTTCCGGTACCGGTGCCGGGATATTGAGCCTCAAGACATTTGCTTCATCCAGAGGACGATTTCTCAATTCTACGGGAAAGGGAGGTCCCATATCTCCAGAGCTTTATGCAAAGCCTGGGGATGGATGCAACCCAATGGCAAGCTCAAGGAATACGCAGCCCGGGATCTATTGTTGC
>JAGXTA010000055.1 GCA_018333535.1 Deltaproteobacteria bacterium
TTGCCGAACCAGCATTCAACGAAGATAAAAATCGGTTCATGTTGAAATCTCTTTTCATCAACAGCTTGTCTCTTGCTGAATTTGCAAGCCTCTTGGTTGATTCGGCAAAACTTTTAACTACTCTTGTTCGCTTGAAAGAAACTCACGGAAAGCAACTGAAAAAAACATCAAATCGGTTGCTCGATCAGCTCAAATTACCCCTGTTTTCGTGAAAACCCCGATCACCCTCTATTACAGTCACCTCTCCAAATATGGCTCTGGGATTAAAGTGGGCAAACGAGTCGAGCAAAAACAGATCATTGGGTATGTAGGATCAACAGGCTTTTCGACCGGTCCCCATCTCGATTACCGGTTGACAAAGAATGGCCAGTTTATCAACCCTCAAAAAGAGGCTTTTCCTACTGGCAGACCCATTGAGCAAAAAGATATGAAGGCATTTCTGGAACGGAAGGATGAAGTATTGGCCTGGTTGGAAGAAGATGTTCCGTATTTTTTGGCTCCTATCAACGGAATGAAATAATCGACCACCGTCACAGCAATCGTCACCATCAACATCATCATGATGAGTGTTGGCGTCAGAGGAGGTGAAAAATCTCGGACGAAAGCACATAAAAATAACCCGAGGAAACTGAGGGGCGGACCTGGAAGAACGGGGAGAACACTTCCTTCCAACCCTAAAAAAATGAAGATCGCACCGACAATCAGTCCGATATAATAGAACACTTGCTCTTCCTTGAGGGGGTATAGTGAGATTTCCAAAATGACACATGCTTTCCACTAAAGAGAATCATCTCTGATAGGCAAGCGCTTTGTAAAATTCCAATGTTTGTTGAGCGATGTTTTTCCATCTGAAATATTTTTCGACCCTTTCCCGAGATTTCGCCCCCATTCTTTTAATTTTTTCTGGCGATGAGACCAGACTGTTTATCGCATTTGCTAAATCTTTAGAATATGTTTCTGGATCTTTGGGCTCCCAGGATTGATTGTTGCTGGGTTCAAAGGGGACCAGTAATCCGGTTTTGCCATGGTTAACCACTTCTGGAATTCCTCCGACGGCCGAGGCGATCACTGGCGTTTCACAAGCCATGGCCTCAAGATTCACGATTCCAAAGGGTTCATAGATTGAAGGACAGATAAAAACAGAGGCATGGCTGTAAAGGGTGATGACATCAGATTTTGGAACCCATTGGCGTATCCATATAATTTCATTTGTCGTTTGGGTTTGGGCTTCTTTCACTTTTTCTTCCATTTCCTTTCCGATCTCCTCAGTATCAGGGGCACCTGCGCAAAGGACAATCTGTAGACCTTGGGAAATGTATTTGATCGCATTGACCAGGTGGATCATCCCTTTTTGACGGGTGATTCTACCCACAAAGATAAGGAACGGTTTGTCAGGATTGATTCGATAGGAGGTGAGCAGGGCTGGGTTGAGCCTCGGTTGATATTGATTTACATCAATTCCATTTGGAATGACACGTATTTTTTCAAAGGGGACTTGATAAAGGTCATGGACTCCCTTTTTCATCCATTGGGAGACAGCGATCACTCCATCGGCATTCTGGTAAGCAGTTTTCTCAAGCCAGGAGGTTGCCCTGTAGGCAGAACCTAATTGCTCTTCCTTCCAAGGGCGTTGAGGTTCCAGCGAATGGGTTGTGATGACGAGGGGAACGTTGTAGATCTGTTTAACCAAAGCGCCTGCAAGATGGGTGTACCATGTATGACAATGGACAATATCTGTCTCCTTCACCCATCCGCTCATCGTGATATTCCGAAAAAGAGCATCCAATAATTTCTGATGACAGGAATCTTGAATGGAAGGGCCAGGGATCGATTGAATCCCTTCCACTGTTTTATTCGCAGCATATTCCCTTTGATCGCCAAAACATAAAATATGGATTTTGTTTTTCCCCTCTTGGAGTTTGACGAGTTCCCGCGAAAGGTAATCCACATGGACTCCAGCTCCTCCATAAACGTGGGGTGGATATTCATTTGTCAGTATAGTGATTCTCATAGATGAAAGAAGGCGTGCTCGATCAATTATACTATAAAAATAAGCCCTTCTGAATTCCTGTTTCTTGAATCTGTCAAAAAAGGTTTCATCGGAATGACATTTTCATTCATTCTGACAATTTATATAAAAATGTGACGACGAATTTCTCAAAGTCCCGAAGTCCTTCCACGGTCATATATTCGTCAGGATTGTGTTGCCGGCCTCCGTGTCCCAATCCTCCCGAAACAACCGGAATTCTAAGAATTCTTGAAAAAACGAAATAGGGTGCTGCCCAAGTAGCCATTGGCCATATTTCAGGATTTCGACTAAATTCCCGATAGGATGCTATGAAATTCTGGACGATTTCTTCGTTAAAATCTGTCTTTGACCAGGTATAATTATCTCTGACCGTGACTTCAATGTCCTCGTAACCTTTTTGAATCAGGTGTTTTTTAAATTTTTCAATCACCTCCTCAGGCTCCATATTGGGACCAAACCGAATATCCAGCTTGGCCGTGGCTGACCTCGGTAAAACCGTCTTGGTTCCCTTCCCATAATATCCTGCATGAATACCATCGATGTTGATGATAGGCTGATAAAGTCCTTTCTTAAGGAGTTCGACACCTTTTACTCTGTATTTGAAACAGAGCGCCTTCATCTCTTTGAGGAACGCCTTTTCGTCGAAAGTTTCTTCCAGTTTTTTCAGGAGTTCCATGTCTGTTTTACCTGGAAGAGCGACGTTATCATAAAAGCCTTGAATGGTAATTCTTTCAGTAGTATCAACGAGGGTTCCTAATGCATGGATCAGCCGCCAAACCGGTGAAGAAATCCACGCGCTCACAGAACTATGAAGCGATTCGGTCGGTCCCCCCTTTTTACCCCCTCTGCAGGTGAGATCAAAATAGACAATTCCTTTGAGGCCGAGATGAAGAGCGACCTCTTTTTTTGACTCTTCATAGAAATCAAAATCAACGGCGCCCACACCCTTTAATTCATCCCGATGTTCCCGAATAAATGATTCAAAGTGGGGACTTCCGATTTCTTCTTCACCTTCAATCGCGAAGATAATGTTAAGGGGTAATCGATCAAGTTTAACAATGCTCCTCAGGGCATTGAACAGACCCGCCAGGGCTCCTTTTGAATTGACCGCCCCTCTGGCGATGACACAAGGCCCAAGGTTCGGTAAATTCTTAATTTCTGCCCCAAAAGGGGGTGAAGTCCATTTGTGCTCGTCAACCGGTTGGACGTCATACATGCCATAGATAATCAATGTTTTTTGACTTCCCGCATTCACCTTGCCGAATACGATCGGGAAACCCTCTTCTCCGCAATACTGTGTTTCTCCCCCAATCTCAGCAATGAAATCTTTTACGATTTGTGCTGTCTCTCGGATTCCTTCTCCGGTTGCGGAGATGCTTTTTTGACGAAGGAATTCCCTAACCCGTTCAAGATGGAGGGTAAAGTTCTCATCGATATGCTCATGTATTTTATGGATGGCTTCCTTGTTTCCCATATGGTTTCCTTTCGATTCGTGACGAAGACCCATTCTATCTTTATGATTTGAAGATTTCAAGAAGTAGAGATCGTTGAGATCTAAATTAAAAAAAGCCTAAAAGAAATCTGATCATTGGGGAATTTCAGGACGTGTTGTCCCAAAATGCCACATCCACACTATAAAAAATTAAATGGCTATTGACGTAACTCATAACGAATTAACTATCTCTCTGAAATTATAGGTAAATTGCTAGACACACCTCCGCAAAATGGTACTCATGATTCTGCTGAAATATCGTGACATTGCGACATTTATTATGAGCTAAGTCAATAGGCATAAAAATTAATAAGACATCTCTCCAATAATTAACAATTAACTGTAATGTCAATAAATTAGGATTTTTTTGAAAATAGGCATGTGTGTTGCTTTAATAGATATTAAGCAAAACATTTTAAAGGAAGGAGGTTGATTTTTATGTTTAGAAAATTTTTTATTTTATCGGCATTGGGGTTAATTTTTGTTTTAGCGTTAAATGGATGTGGGAAGAAGACCGAAGTAGCAGAAGGTCCAAAAATTGAGGAGATTACTGTCGCTTTAACTCCTTCAACTCAGGAGATTAAGGGTGAACAATTCACGCTCCAACTCTCCAATTTAAGGATCTCAAAGACGATCAATAAGTCTACCAAGGAACTTACCACTACGCCTAACCTGAAAGGGAATATCAAGATTACGAATCAATCAAAGAATATCCTGGATGTCCAGGGTGTGACGATTGAGTATCTTGATAATTCAGGAAATCCCATTCCTTTTAAAACAGGGGAGAAGAAAGTAACAGTCTCGACTTACTGGACAGACCTTCAGCCAGGGAAAGAGGCAGAGAATTATTTAGACGTCACTGTCCCAATGGCTGCGGTGAAGGAGAAATCCCTTGATAAGATCCAGCTCAGTGTTGTCTATATTCCTTCTCCACTCAAGAGGGAGGCCTTGGAAATACAGGTAAAAATGGAGGAGAAGTAATTTAAACGTCTGACCGGCAGGCAGATGTTCTTGATATTTTAGGGTTAACCTCACAGTTGCGTAAAAATTACATAAAAAGGGAGGCGGGTGTGCTGGAAAAACTTTACAGCGGCACCTTTAAACGTTTGGCTACGCTGTTTTCAAGCAAAACCCAAAGGCCACCTCAGGTGACATCGTATGTTCCCCATAAAAGATAAAATAATCCGCAATTGTAAAGGTTTGTAAGCACACTTGCCTCACTTTTTATGCAACGTTAAGGT
>JAGXTA010000056.1 GCA_018333535.1 Deltaproteobacteria bacterium
CCCTCCATACCCTGAAAAAACAAACTAAAACCGATGTCGCCTCTGCATTCAAAACAATCCTCGATCAACTCGCAACAGATCCCTCTCTGGACCCTTATAATCTGCTCTTTCCAAACGACACGTCTTGAGAATGCTGAAAGCGGAACACCGTTGGAAAACCAGAGATTCTTCTGATCTGCTTCCTTAGAATCAGAAACGATAGCGCTATACCTTATTCTTGGCTGAACCAAAGCGCCCCCCCGCTTCAGTGACGCATTACTCACTTCATTAGGATGCCTCTTTTTTGACCTTTCCTCCGTGGGGTTCTGTGCTGTCTCGATGCTCGTTGAGGTCCCGCCGGATATCCTTTACTTCGCTCTTCAACTCGTAGATGTCCTTTTTCATTTCAAGAAATTCCGTTCTAAACTCTTCATGCTCTTTGCGGTTTTCCTCACGATGCAAATCCAGGCTTTCCCTCACCATATTAAAAGCCTCAATCACCGTATCGAACTTCTCCTTCACGTCTTCAAGGACAATCTTCAGTTCATCCGACATAACAGTCCCTCAAAGTTAGTAAACTAACCCAAATCTTTTTAAACCGAAGTTCCCCTGAAAAAATGGTTTAAAAATGGGGTTATCTCATTGGATTATCAACGGAAAATGGTTGCAATGGGTGTGTCAGATGTGTCCATGTAATTATGCGTTTTTATCTTGACAAATATAGTTTAGTGTGATATCTATGTTTCCATGTTCATCGACATTGTTCCGAATCGCAAATCCCCACCGGCTATCTTGCTTCGGGAAGCCTGGCGGGAAGGTCAGAAAGTCCGGAAACGAACGGTTGCCAATCTTAGCGGTTGGCCTAGGGAGAAAGTGGAGGCATTGCGTCGTCTCCTGAAAAACGAACCTTGGGTAGCCCCTGAGGAGGCTTTTGCCATTGAACAATCCCTTCCCCATGGTCACGTGGAAGCGGTTTTGGGAACCCTCAGGAAACTGGGGTTGGATCGATTGATTTCGTCTAGGCGTTGTCGGGAACGAGATCTGGTGGTGGCGATGATAACCGAGCGACTGATTCATCCCTGTTCAAAGTTAGCGACGACGCGGTTGTGGCACAACACGACGTTGGCCGAGGAGCTTGGGGTGAGCGATGCCAATGAGGATGATCTTTATGAGGCGATGGATTGGTTATTGGCGAAGCAGGAGGGGATCGAGAAGAAGTTAGCGGCCCGGCATCTTTCGGAGGGGGCATTGGTGCTCTATGATGTGACGAGCAGTTACTATGAGGGGCGAAGTTGTCCATTGGCTCGTTTTGGTAATGATCGAGATGGGAAGAAAGGGAGACGGATTATTGTTTACGGGTTGCTCACCGATGGGGCGGGGCGACCGGTGGCAGTGGAGGTCTATCCGGGAAATACGGGCGATCCGAGTACGGTGTCCGATCAGACGGAAAAACTGCGTCATCGTTTTGGATTGAGTCATTTGGTACTGGTAGGGGATCGGGGGATGCTGACAGAGACGCAGATAGAGAAGCTGAGGGCCTATCCGGGGTTGGGATGGATTTCAGCCTTACGGTCTGCTGCGATTCGAGACTTGGTTGAGAGCGGGAGTCTTCAAATGTCGTTATTTGACCAGAGGGATCTTGCGGAGATTCGTTCACCGGAGTTTCCGTCAGAGCGGCTTGTGGCCTGTTTTAATCCGTTGTTGGCGGAGGAAAGGAAACGCAAGCGTGAGGCGTTGTTAGAGGCGACGGAAAAGGAGTTGGGGCGGATTTCGAAGCAAGTGGCCCGGAGGACCAAGAAGCCTTTGGGAAAGGATGAAATCGGCAAGAAAGTGGGCAAGGTGATCGGCCGTTTTAAAGTAGGCAAGCATTTTACGGTGACCATTGAAGAGCATCACTTTTCCTTCGTTCGTAACGAAGAGAGGATTCGTCGGGAGGAAGCCCTGGACGGAATCTATGTGATTCGGACCAGCGAGCCAGCAGAACGTCTCTCGGCGGAAGACACCGTACGGAGCTACAAGAATCTTGCACAAGTGGAGCGTGCTTTTAGAAGTTTTAAGGGGGTCGATTTGTTGATCCGTCCCATCTGGCATCATACGGAGGACCATGTCCGGGCTCATATCTTTTTATGTATGCTGGCCTATTATGTGGAGTGGCACATGCGGAAGGCCCTGGCTCCCTTATTGTTTGATGATGAAGAACTGGATGGGAATCGTAAGAAACGAGACCCGGTGAAACCGGCCCAACCGTCCGCGTCCGCGAAGAAGAAAAAGAACCTTCGTTTCACTTCTGAGGGTTTGATTGTACAGAGTTTCGATACTCTCCTGATGGAACTTGGGACTCGATGTCGAAATCGCTGTCGAATCAAATCGGATCCAAAGGGTCCCACGTTTTACCAATTAACGGAGAAATCTCCGCTTCAGGAACGGGCTTTCCAGCTTCTTGCGCTGTAGTCATGTAATTGAAGGCCCGTTTTTTAAAAATAGTTTCGGGATCAGTAGGTTACTCTCTTGATAATGGAGGAACTTCGGTTTAGGTTAGGGCCAGTTTGGATTGATAATCAAAACGATGCTCGTATCGAAGCAAGAGACTCGACAAACGAAGCTCAAGCATCCAGATTCTATTCACGAGTCTCGATACGAGCTTCTACAACGACAAACGTCAACTTTAATTTAACTAAACCGGCATCCTTACCCTGACCTTAGCCCAATAACTTTATTTTTTGGGTTTGTTAGGGGGAGGTTTGATGCCGAGCCTTTTTGCCGTATGGTCCCTGCCCAAATAGAAATTGATCCAGGAAGAGGTCTGCCACAACTCCCAATTACACGGGGGAACGATATATTCTTCTAAACTGTGCTCTTCCCGGTAGGCTTTCAGTCGGTCGTATGCCTGAACCCAGACGCATTTCTGCTTATCCGGGTAGACCTCGCACCAACCCTGGTAGCTTCCTCCGCAGGCGCCGTTTCTCTGGTTTTTCGGGCATTGTGACATGGGACAGACAAAGGCGACATCAAAGAGGGCGCAATCGCCGCAATTCAAACAATGGAAAAGCGCTGTTTTGGCCATATGTTCAAAGAATTCCAGAACCGCTTTGGCTCTCGGCGAAACGTCAGCCCATCTGACAATGGGCCGGAGCATTTTGAAAACCCGGCTCTTCTCTTCAAAAAGCGTCACATGAGCGATCCTTGAAAGCTTATAGATGAAAGGAACCTGGGATTTTGAAGCTCTCTTGGCCAATACGTCCGTATTCAAGCCGGTCTTCGGATCTTTCTCAAAGAGATAGAATCTATTCGGTTGGGGATAATCGAATTCAGGGATCCATTTCTCCCAGTCCTTAGAGAGCTCTTCGCCTTTGTTAATGATGTATTCTACCTGGTCCGGCGTAATGCCGTGTCCTCCGATATGAGCGCCTGCATACCCCATGCCTTTGGCAATGGCATACAGCTTTGCCGACCGCAAGAGCCGTCCCGCTTTTCCCTTATCAGGAGCTTTTGCCTCCTCCGCCAATTCAGACACCAACTTGTCGGTCACGACACAGCCCGGAATCTTATTGCTATTCATCATCTTGGCTGTGGGGTAAGGCAGGATGTAGACATTCACCAGAACCGGAATATCAAAATGGTTGAGCTTCAACCATTGCATCAGCTCATGATACTTTCTGGCATCGTAACCGATCTGGGTGATGATAAATTTTGCCCCTGCCTCAATCTTCTTCTTGAGCTTATAGTACTGCGCCATCAATTCCGATTCTTCTTGCTTGAATGGAGAGACACAAACGCCGACGAACAAGTCTGTCGGAGCGAGGGCCACCTTCTTTCCCATCGCGTGGTGCTCCAACCCCCTGTTCATGGCTTCGACTAACCGGACCACATTAACAGGGTCCATGTCGAAAACAGGCTTTGGCTTTCCCTCAAACCCCTCCGCTGAGGGATAGTCTCCCGTAAGGGCAAGGATGTTTCTTACGTCGCTGGCCGCCAGCCCATAGAGCATACTCTCAATCTGGCTTCTGTTCTTATCCCGGCAGGCAAGATGGACCAGAGGCTCTGTGCCTATTCGTTTAACCTCTGCGCATAACATCTCCGTCGAGATGGCAGGATTTCCTCCCGGGTTGTCGGTGACGCTGATCGCATGGATCCTTCCGCCAAGCTCGGCCGCTTTCCGGATATTGTCAAATACATGCTCCTGCTGGATCTCGAAGGCCCCCCTTCCGGGGATCTGCTCCCATGTGACACAAAACGTGTTGGGGTTTAGAATGGCCTCTTTAAGCGGGTTCGCTTTTTCTTCGAGTCGGGTGTCAATTCTTTCAAGCAACTTCAAAGCCTTGACCGATTCTGCCACCGACCCGGCATCGTCAGGAGAGATCATCAGATATTCTTCCGCATCCATCTGCATGGCTTCCTGACTGGTCCAGGCCCTCTGCGGCTGTCCCGGAAAATGCGCATCCACAATCAGTTGGGGGATATGCTTGGTGATCCACCCCTCCCTCAATTTTTTGTGGAGCCTGAACGAGCTTCCCCGGGGGTCAACATACCCTAAGAGAATGATGTCAGGGCGTTCACCCCTTGCTTTGTTAAGTCCTTCGCTTTCGCTCGAAGCACCGATCACTTCACATTGGTCCCCAAGTGATCCTCCGATGAGTTCATGAAATTCTGGGATACTGCCAATGACAAGTACTTTGCGCTTTTTAGAATTCTCCATTGAGATCCCCCGGCCGCTTATCTTGATGAGAGCTCTAAAGCCCTACATTTCTCTCTCTGATTTCCATCCCGGATGAAAGCCCTCCGTGGGCTGCCATTGTTTGGGTTGAGATGGGGCTTTGAGGTTAAAATAATCAACGCTTTTATACAACATTTAATTAAAACTTTCCAACCAATCGAGGGCTTATCTCAAGGTGAGGATGGACGGCAGGTGGCTCTAAAGGCAGGGCGGCATGATTGCTCAAAGACATCAATAAGGGCATGAAAAGTTTACCCCGTTAGAAAACCTTCTGCCTTCTAACGGGGTAAAAAAGGAATCGTTCTTTCCTTCGTTTTCAGAGGGATTCGGCAGCCGCTTCAAGATACGGATGAAGCCTCTCCACTGACCCCACAGGGATGAAATGGACTCCCTGGCAAACCTCTTTCAGCCCCTTGACGAGATCCCGGACAATCTCGATGCTGGTGGCTTCCTTATCAGGGGTTTTTGCTAATTTTTCAATGATATGATTTGGCACCAGGCCGGGTCTCACATACTTATTAAGAAAGAGGCCCATGCTTGCCGATCTCACTAAAATAATCTCTGCGATGACAGGAATCTGAATGGGACCCACCCGGTTCATGAACTGATGGAAGGAATCGATGTCGAAGACCGGGGTTGTCAGAAAATAGTGAGTTCCCAGGCCTGCCAGCGTTTCCATCTCCCTCAATTCCATATCCGGGACCTTCTTCCCCCAACTGGCATCGACCCCTGAGCCGATACAAAACTTGGGCTTGAAACCGATCTCGTTTCCAGAGACGTCATATCCTTGCCGGAGGCTGTTGATCACCGAATAGAGTTTTCCCGTATCAACATGGAAGTACATGATCTCCTGAAGGCTGTCCCCGGTAATCCGGTAATCTTGGGTGAACGTGAGGATATTGTCGATCCCCGACTCTGCCGCTTTCAGGAGTTGCCTCTCGATTTCCATCCGATTCTTTTCGCGGCAAGCAGTCTGAAAAATAGGCTCAAACTGCTGCTCCTTTAGAACACGACAGGTCCCCATGGTATCGGTCACCAACCCTTCAATGTTTAAATCCGGCACAGTAAGGGCATCGACCTTTCCACGAATACGATTGATATTTCGAAGGAGTTCATTGGCATCCGTTTCGATCGCCGGCTGAATTTCAGAAGTGACCACAAATCTCTTCTTAAGACTTTCTTCCAATTTCATGACTTCCTCCTTTTTTGATTCAGACCCGGGAGCTGTAGCATCCAAAGCCTGAACGGTCCTAAGATAAGAAATTATAATCAGCCAAGGCTTACTAAAGAAGGTTTAGAAATTACCGTTATTATAGAATTTACTAATATTATAAAAATTTCCGTTTGTCAAGAAAAAAATTTACTGGTCGCCATTTATTTATCAACTTATTGAATTTAAAGATTTTTCACTATTCAGACTTAAAGTAGCCGAATAGGCGTGTAAAGGGGTCATTTCCGATGATATCGTTTGGGTATCATTTGAAATGCTTCGGATCGCCCTTCCCAATTTCAAAAAGTATAAGTTGACAGAAACCTGCAGATTTATTAATACCTACTCAATGACAACGATCGGGTCTATAGAAATTGAAGGGAGATAAAGATGGGAAACGTTCAGGATCTGGTGGAAGGGGTGGGAAGGGGCAAAATGGGTCGTGTGGTGATGGGAAAGCTGGCTATAGATATCGATCTTTTGGAAGGGATTGAAGAACTGGTTAAAAAGGAAAGAATCCAAACCGGTGTGATCCTCTCGGGCATTGGGGCTTTGAAAAAGGCCACTTTTAGAAATTTAAAGATATTGCCCGCGGATTTAAAAGTGGAGAAGCACCACCGCCTCTACCTGGATTTGGAACAGCCCATGGAGATCGTCTCCCTGACCGGCTGGATTGCAACGCGGGAGGATGGTGAACCGGAAGTTCATGCCCATTTCTCCGCATCCACCGTGATGAACGACCAGGTCGTCACCCTCGGAGGACATCTCACTTCCGGAACCCTGACCTCTGTAAAGGTGGTAGTGGTCATTGGCGTGATTGAGGATACGGATATAAGGGCAGGTCTTGATCCCAGACTCAAACAGATCGATGTGAAACTTTCTGATCGAGATCTCTGAAATTTAAAAAGATCTGGAATAACGCCTCTCCGTTCTGCATAACCGTTTTGAGGTTATTTTTTAGGGGACTCAGGAATAATGCGCTGATAACCTGCGGGAGGAAGGAAGACCTCGCTTCCCAGATCTTTCTTCTCTATTCTCCTGACTTCCATCACATTGATGGGGCCTAAGCCATAGGTGAGCGTGTAGTCTTTGATCAGGATGGGAATCCCGTAGGATTTCAGTTTCTCGTAGATCTCCCGGCCTTCCTTCATCTCGACCTTGAAATCCTTTGCAAACCCTTTTGCCACTCTCTCCATCACTTTTTCCACCTCTCGAAAATCCACATCCCGGGTCATCCAGTTCTCCTCAATTAACTCCCCTTCAGCCAGGATCTCGACCTTCTCTGTTTGAAACCCATTGATCAACGCCTTTTCTCCGGTTCCTCTCACCGTGATCCGTCTCTCTTTCGGTTTGATCTCGGGCATCGATTTTTTAAGCCTCTCCGCCACTTCCTTCTCCCACCGGGAGAATTTGATCTCAACATAACTTCTGGATGTGTGGTCAATCATCACCATCCGGTCTCCTTTGAAGTCAATGATGGTTGAGACCCCCCCATCGGGATGGTCTGTGCGAAATTGGTCTCCCGAATAGAAACGGATGATTCTCCCCATTCTGCCCTCTGCATCCCTATGAAACTCTTCAATGGCCACCCCAGCCCAACACACCGGAATCAAAACAACATATAAAAGAAACCCGATCAATCCCGAAAACGATAGAAGTCTCTTTTTCATCTTTCCCTCCACTTCACTCAGGATACACTAAAAAGGGCAACCCATACAAGGCCTGCGATTAAGACCGATGCGACCGGAAACCAGATCAAACGATAAACCCCTCTCCATTCGGCCCGAAAATACTCCTTCGTCAGAACGAGACAGAGGTGGAGGGGAGAAAGCAACACTCCGCATATCCCTCCGGCAAAGGCTAACATCATATAATAGAGGAAATCAGGATGGGTCTGAAGCAGGGGGATGAGAATCGGAAAACCAATCCCTATCGGTGCAATGGTCACCCCGGTCATTAACCCCACCAGCAGGGGGACCAACATCGCAATCAGCCAGAGTGGAATTCCCAGGGAGGATAAGGCTTCGGAAACAGCGGGAATGGCCTGAGACGATTCCAGCACCTTCTTAAAACCCATGACCAAGGCCACGGTTAGGAGGAGTTCAACCCCGATGCTCTCCTTAAATCCTTTTAAAATGTTCTGTCTCCCGATCCTGAAGAAGAGGATCATCCCCGCAATCGTGATGCCGAAAGCATAGACGAGCTCCACCTTAAATCCGACAACAAGGATAAGGGCAAAAACAAGGG
This sequence comes from Deltaproteobacteria bacterium, assembly GCA_018333535.1. GTDB lineage: Bacteria > Desulfobacterota > BSN033 > BSN033 > UBA1163 > RBG-16-49-23. Next base: position 8,151 of record JAGXTA010000056.1, read on the forward strand.
GAGCAAGATTTTTCAATAAATTCCAGAAGGCTGTTTTTTCGGATGAGTTTTTATAGGCCCTGGTCGATCTTGATACCCCCCAGTAGCCAATCATCACTCCGCTGAGGATGGCGGCAGGAGTGAGAGGAAGATTGAGCCAGCAGAGCTTTCTGACGGGAATGCCAATCAGGGAAGCGGCCAGGACAAGGGCCGGGTACGTGGGAAGCACATATTCCCAGAGATGGCGGAACCAGTAGTTGATGAAGGTTCTCCGTTCCGGCGTGAGTTTCAATTCATCCGAACCTTCGACCACCATGGGCGCGGAGACCAATGCGCCTCCCACAATCGGCATCAAACCGATGATCGCTGGAAGCAAGGCAATGACCAGCCGGACATCTTTTAGGGTTGACCGAAACCCTTCCATGATCTGGTTCATCCGGCCCGTCTCTTTTAATAGATTGCTGAAGAAAAGAATCGACACGAAGGCTCCGATGAGGAAAAGCGTCTTCGTATCGACAAGCGAAGAGACGATGTCCATCGAGATCTTCGTTATGGACAGGCGAAAAAGAATCCCGAGCAAATAAGTGGCCAACAAAAGGCTCAGCCAGAGGCTGATCTTTCGATACATCAGAACGATGATGATGAAAAAGACGATGCCGATCTTAATCAGTTCAACCATAAAGATTCCAAATGTTTCCTAGTGTAGTGAATCTAACATTCCCTTACATTCAATCTTAGGGGCGTCATTCCTGCGAAAGCGGGAATCTAGACGTCGTCCCTGCGAAAGCAGGGATCTATAACAAAGAAACTGGGTTCCTGTTTGCACAGGAAACCCTGGATTCCGGATCAAGTCCGGAATGACACGATGTGTAAAGTCTTTACTGAATCAATATATTAATCCAACTCCGACTCCAGTTCTTCGACCTTTCTGTTCACTTCCTCTAACTGTCTCAATCGATGAGGATCCTGAGCCCCCTCTCCCATCCCTCTCCATCTCTTCAATTTCCTGCGGAGCCTCTTATAGTTTCTGTCCAGATGCCTCAGGAGAAGATGAAGCGTCTCTTCAGGCGCAACCTCTTCTTCCCTCACCTGTTCAGATATCGGCCTTTCTTCGGGGGCGAAGAGAATTCTTTTCTCTCTCCACCGAGGCACCTCGGCCTTTAGATTAAACCGTTCACGGATGAGCTGGCTCAGTTCCATCGAAACATTCTCTTCACCGTGGTTGACAATGACCTCAAGCTGCGGATTCTCAAAATGAGAAAGCCATTCGAGGAGCCCCTTTTGATCGGCATGAGCGGAGAATCCTCCCAGGGTGTGGATACGGGCCTTGACCGCCACCGGCTCTCCGAAGAGCCTGACGCTCCCTGCCCCATCGACAATCCTTCGTCCAATCGACCCCTCCCCCTGATAACCGATGAAAACGATATGGGACTTCTCCCGCCAGAGGTGGTGTTTCAGGTGGTGCTTAATCCTTCCGGAGTCGCACATTCCGCTTGCAGAGATGATGATCCCAGGCCCTTCATCCTCGTTAATCGCTTTCGACTCCTCGGTTGTCCGGGTATAGACGACCTCTGGCGGACCCAAAGGGTTCTCCCCCTGCGAAAGAATTTCTTTTGTCTCCCTGTCAAAATAATCCGAATTCTTCTTAAAGATCTCAGTCGCTGAGATCGCCAGCGGACTATCGATATAAACGGGGATGGAGGGAATGAGCCCCTCTCTCATAAATTGGCCGATTGTATAGATAATATCCTGGGTCCGTTCCACGGCAAAGGCCGGAATGATCACTTTGGCTTGGTGGGAAATGGCCTCCTGAACAATCTTTAACAACTCCTGAGCAGTCTCTTCCCTCGATTTATGGAGCCGGTTCCCATAGGTCGATTCCAACCAGAGGAGATCCGCCTCTTTAATCTGTGAAGGATCCCTGACAATGGGTTGTCCTGAATTGCCAAGGTCTCCGGAGAAGACCAATTTCTTCCCTTCCCCTCCCTCCTCGACCCAGAGTTCAATGATGGCCGATCCCAGGATATGGCCTGCATCCTGAAACCTGACCCTGATTCCATCGGCCAGGGAGATGATCTCGTTATAATGGACAAGGGAAAAGAATCGAAGGCTTTTCTCCGCATCGGCAGCCGTATAGAGAGGAGCCGCTCCCTTTCCGCCGGACCTCCTGCTCTTCCGGTTCTGCCACTCCGCCTCCATCTCCTGAATGTGGCCGCTGTCTCTTAGCATGACCTCGCACAGATCACGGGTGGCTTTTGTGCAGACCACCTTTCCCCGAAAGCCCTCTCTCACCAGTTTAGGGATGAGGCCGCTATGGTCAATATGAGCGTGGGTCAGGAAGATAAAGGAGAGGTCCTTCGGGTGGTAAGAACCAGTATGATAGTTCTTCTTCTCGATCTCTTTCCCGCCCTGAAACATCCCGCAATCGACCAGCCACTTTAATGAATCTTTTTCGAAAAGAGTGGCTGAGCCCGTAACCGTTCGGACGCCTCCCAAAAATGTCACTCTCATGATCTTTTCTCTCTTGGTTTGAGGTAGTGAGTTGAGGGTTTTGCTCCGAACTCCCTACTCCGAACTCCGAACTTCTTATTTAAAACTCCCTTCTTCCTAATATAAAACCCCTCAATTTTCAATAAAAAACGCCGATATGAAAGGAAAGGGGACATTGACGAAAGGTCAATTTGAGCCCATAATGGTAGCAAGGAGGAAATATGGCAGATAGTCATCAGTATGTCGTCGATAAGATATCGGCTCAGGAATCGTGGAGGATGTTCCATATCATGGCGGAGTTTGTAGAAGGGTTTGATGCACTGGCCAGATATCATCCGGCTGTGTCCATCTTCGGTTCCACCCGTGCTAAACCCGGGGACGAAGTCTACCAGAAGGCAGAGCGAATTGGACAGCTCCTCGCAGAGAATGGATTCAGTGTGATCACGGGCGGAGGCCCGGGAGCCATGGAGGCGGCCAATAAAGGGGCCTCCCTCGCAGGAGGTAAATCGATTGGCCTCAACATTGAACTTCCGCTGGAGCAGAAGCCCAATCCCTACGCCAATATCACTTTGAAATACCGTTACTTCTTTGTCCGGAAGGTGATGTTTATCAAATATGCCGTGGCCTATATCATCCTCCCTGGCGGTTTTGGAACAATGGACGAACTCTTCGAATCGGTGACGCTCATTCAAACCCACAAGATCAAACCTTTTCCGGTGATTATGGTTGGATCGAATTATTGGGAGGGACTTCTGGACTGGATCAAAGAGGTGGTCCTTAAAGAAGGAAGGGTCTCGCCGGAAGATTTAAGCATTCTTCAATTGATCGACGATCCCGAAGAAATTGTCAAAACCATCAAGAAGACCGTGATACTTTAATAGTTCGGAGTAATTTAGTTCGGTGTTCGGAGAAATAGATTCTAACTCCGAGCTCAAAACTCTGAACTCCGAACTGTATTAAATTCTCTCCCCAATCAATTCCAGAATATCCCGCACCCGAATTCGATCATCCATATTGAGCACTTTTACTGCAGAGTCAAGTTGGGTCAGGCAGAGGGGACAGGCCGTGGCAAGGACTTCAGCTCCTGTCTCCAATGCCTGCCTGATTCTCATCTCATTAATCCGCTTCCCGGCTCTTTCTTCCATCCACATATGGCATCCTCCCCCTCCGCAGCAGAATCCCTTCTCCCGATTTTTCTCCATCTCCAAAAGAAAGAGGTCCTCCATCGCACTCAGAATTCTCCGGGGTGGCTCATAACCATCGTTGTAACGGCCCAGGTAACAGGAATCGTGATAGGTAATTTTTACCTCCCTGCCCTTTGGTTGAAACTCAATCCTGTTCTGTTGGATCAATTCCTCCAAGAGGGCGGTGTAGTGGACCACCTCAAGGTCGAAGCCGAACTGAGGATATTCATTCTTCAGGGTGTTAAAACAGTGAGGGCAGGTCGTAATGATCTTTTCGAACTTCAACCGTCTGAGTTGATCGATATTCTTCTCAACATTGACCTGGAAGAGGTATTCGCTTCCCATCCTTCTGAGATCGATGCCGCAACACCACTCTGAGCTGCCCAAAACGCCAAAATTTAACCCAACCTGGTTCAGAATCCGAACCAGTGAGGTCGCCACAACAATATTCCGGTCATCGTATGAGCCGTAACATCCAACCCAGAAGAGGAAATCGGCTTTCTCTCCGGGAACCAGCTCTTTCACACCCATTTCCTTTATCCACCACATCCTCTTTGTCGGATCAAATCCCCAGGGATTCCCTTTTCTCTCAATATTCCGGAAAGCAAAATAGGGCTCCCTCGGAACCTTGCCTTGATTGAGGACCAGGCTTCTCCGGAACTCCATCAATTTGGTCATCGGTTCGATGAAGACAGGACAGTGCTCCAGACAGTTCCGGCAGGTCGTGCACTCCCATACCTCGTCTTCCGTCACAATGGATCCGATGAGGTTGGGGCCTTCTTCTCTTCCATGAGGATCTTCCATGTGTCGCTTCAGATTCTGAATCACTCTTTTCGGATTGAGATGTTTTTCTGTGAGATGAGTCGGGCAGTTCTCCTGACAACGACCGCACCGGGTGCAGGCGTCCAATTCCAACAGCTCTTTCCATGTAAATTCTTTCAGGCTCGTTACGCCAAATGGTTCCGAAGCCTCTATGTCAATTTTCTTTAATGCGCCTTTCGCCTCCAGGTTTCTGAGGAGGATGCTGAGGGAGGAAGAAAAGAGGTGGAATAGCCTTGAGAAAGGAAGGTAACAAAAAAACGCTACGGAGAGCGTGATATGCACCCACCAGAAAAGGGAAGACCAAGTGTTCAAGTTGCCCTCTCCTTTAATCAACAGTGTGAAAGTGGAGGCAATGCCGGTCGCCACCGGCGACCATGACGACCAGGGGGATTGATGGATATGATTCCGGATGCCGGTGGCCAGAAACCCCGTCAGGAAAACGAAGAATAGAAGAAGAAGCGAGAGGGCATCGGTCCGCTGATGATCCAGTTCCTCAGGTCTCTGAATATATCTCCGGTAGATGAACAGGAGCGTTCCCAACCATCCAACAGCCCCTGATAGGTCCAGGGCGAGACGAAAATAAGGGTAAGTTCCGGCGCCGATGAATCTTGTCCCTCCCAGGGGGAAGCAGAGATGTTCCTGGATGAGAATCATCATGACCAAAAGGCTAAGGATGAGAAGAGACGAGAAAAGGAGGAGGTGGCTCACACCCGGAAAAAACCTTCTTAAAATGGTTCGATGGCCCAGGACATTTAAAAAAAATCCTCTCCACCTTGCGCTCCAATGATCCCATGGGGCGCCGCTCTTACCGATATGCCAGAGCCGGTACCGCCGAGAAAGACCGAAGAGGATCACTGAAAAGGTCAGGGTGGCCAGAAAGTAAAAGAAGGTCCCTTTCAGGGTGAATGGATATCGATAGCCTCTTGCTAAAAAAAGGCCTCCCTCTTCATTCAATGAACCGTTCTTCGGATCGATATGACATAAGGTGCAATCGGAACCGGGCAGGCGGAGGGCATAATAATCTGTGGCATGAGCGGAAGAAATAGGAAGTGCGAGAAGGATAAAAAAAATGATTGACCATAGGGTCAGGTCTATTTTATTAGCATCCTCTAATTTAATCCCCTGCCCGATCATCTAATCATGACTCCCCTCACCCTCTCGAATTTCCCCACATCTTCCGGCGTGACGGAAAGTATCTTCTTTCGCTTCAGGGGGTGTTTGGTTTTCCTGATCAGAGAGACGAATTTACGTGGAGCCTTTTCCTGAAGCGCTTCTTCCGCATCCTTCAAAATGTTTTTCTGAAGGGGTGAGGAAAGATCGGCATTCTGGGCCACCCTTTTAAACCGTTCCCTCATGCGATCTGTGATCTGAAGGGTGCCACTGGGCGGATCGTAAAGCTCAAAAACCATCTTCCAGTAAATGCTCGTCAGTTCCACCGCCTGAAAGAATAGGTCCATATAGTCCTTGAAGTAAAGGGTAAAATTCTCCGACGTGATACCGTCGTTCTTTAATTCGTCATAAGCGGCTTTATAAGGGCCCACCCACTTGATCCCCTTCAAAATCAGAAGGAGCCCATCCAGCCAATCTTCAATCTCCTTCTCCTCCGGAAAGACGCCATGGCTTTCAACAAAGGCCCTCTGCAAAAAATAGCGGAACCACTCCGAAGCATTATGGGAGCTTTGAGGGGCGATGTCCACCCAGCGGTTAAAAGACTTCTCCATGAAGTCTTCCTGGGGATAGAGGGTATGAAAGAGGGCCACGTCCTGATAGATCTCGCATTTCCGGTGGGTCTTCCGGTTTTCTCCCCTCCGGTAGTAAGGACCCGCAATCTCATTTACTTTTCGATGAATGATCTGATCAGCCGCCATATGGGAAAGAAATCCGCAGGCAAAGGCAAATTTGTCATCGTCCACACCCTCCCATTCTGCTTCTTCCCATCGGGTGTCCTTCCAGGCAAGCTCAATGAGGGTGAGTGGAAATTGATTGGGTTCCTTCGAATGGAGAAGATAGGACCATCCATCCACCCCGAGGGGTTTATCTGACTGCTCAAGGAGGAGGCTTTTAAATCCCTCCCACTGGCTTCCGAAATAGGAGAGATCCGGACCAATGGAGCCGAGATTCAGAAAAGGCTTGTGCTCATCAGCGTCAAGGAGATTGATGAAGGCTTCGTAGGCATCTCCGTCCTGAAGGACTTTGACCGCCTTATTGCAGATCAGGAGATGGGCAATGCTGGCCGGCATATCGATTCCCCTTTTGCAACTCTTCCTACTTTTTCAGGTTCGATTCTCAGCGCATGGCATTCTTAAAATCCTGATCCCCTAAGATTGCAACAACGGCTTTGTGGGCGGCGCCGTCGAACGTCCGAGCGAAATGGCCGGATGCATTATTCACCTCATATGTCTTCGTCCATGTTCCGTCCATCTTCTCAACCCGGACACGAACAATACAGCGGGTGGAAAAGGATCCCCAGAAGAGCCCCACACTTTCAACGGCAACCTTGAAGGCTGTCCCTCCTTCGGACAGGACCTGCACTCCCCTGCTTTTAAGTTCGCTTTCCAACTGGCTTACAATTAAACCTGCCCAGTGTCTATAATCTGCAAAATATTTATGGCTGCCCTGGGTGGCAATGAGTGTGAGCTTGGAATCAGCCACTCCGTTGAGCAAGGAGATTTCCCTCTTTGCATCAACCGAACCCACCACATCCGTCTTGACAGGAATTGCCCCCCTGGGAGCGACAATATGGGAACACCCAAAGAAAAGAAATACAAGGGATATCAGAAGCAGAGAGGAAAGAATCTTCGACGGTTTAATCATCATACCATTCTCCTTTCTTCCATAATTTCATAAGTTTCGGATATTATATTAATTCGGATTGGGAAAGTCGTCAAGATAATTTTGAGAGGTCTCTGAAAAAACCTTCAAATCCTTAGCAGAGACCTCTGATTACACAGATTTTCAAAAAAAGATTAAACAGATTTTCTCGATTTTCAAAGCATTTATAATCCGTGTAATCTTTTCATAATCTATGGAATCAGAGATTTCTGGACTTTTTCAGAAATCTCTTTCGGATTGATTGACAGGCGATGCCTGTTTTAGACATAATGGATCATGTCCGGAGGGGCACTCACGAATGATGAAAATGACGAATTCCACGAATGGTAACGAATAGTTCTACATTCGTGTCATTCGATATAATTCGTGATATTCGGTTTTATTTTCTACATAATGGGGGAAACTAAAAACCCGTATGCCTCTTGAATTTGAATCCCTCAGCCATAGCAAGATCGCCTTCGGTTTCTTTAATATCGAGACCGATATGATCCTCCTCAATCAATACTTCCTCTCTGCGGAGGATTTCTGCCGCTATATCGTTCAAGCCTCTGAAAGTAGTCAGCCCCTCTATGAAACTTTGTGGGAGGTCTATTGGATCGAAAACGGGATGGATATCGGAAACCTGATGGATGCCATTGAGGGAACCGATCTCAGGGGATTTATCGGAGAGGTCTATAGCCGCTATCCTTTTCCAAAGTTTCGGGAGAATTTTAAACAGAATCCGGAGGGATTTAAGACCCGGCCGATCGTCGAGGAGCTAATTCAAAGATATGCAAAAAGGATAACGATTCGATTTATCATGGATAACACCAAAGGACAGGGTTCCATTGGCGAATACTTGTTTAACAAGACCCAGTTTCAAAAATTGATCCATTATATCTGGCTGGGAGGCTTGCCCCGGTGGAAGGATGATGTCCGGCCCGATTATGTGCTGACCATGAGAGAAAAGATGGAGAAGTCTGTTCATCCTCTCTTTGACGGATTGAATGTGTGAGAAATATAAGTTTAATTCAGTGACAAGGCATGCTTTGAGATTTATTAAGGGGAGCATTATATTGTTTGCATCTATGAAATTAGGGAACGTAGCGCAGGCCTTTATGCCTGCTTAAAGCAAGGCTGAAGCCTTGCGCTACAAAATGCAAACTATTAAATGCTCTGGATAATAAGTGGTAAACAGGGCCATCATCAGGGTTCGGGCTTAGCCCGAGGGAGGTGGGTATGGGTATTTTTAAGAGAGATAAAGAGGAAGAGGTCAAAGAGATGATTCTCCACCACATGAAGAAAGTGGAGGAATGCCTTGAGCAAACTCTGAAAGTGATGACTCATTTTTTCCAGGGCCGCATCGAGGAGTCCAAATCCGAGGCCATGATGACGGATCATCTCGAAAGAGAGGCCGATCATATCCGGCGCACCATTGTAGATTCCCTGGGCGGCGGGGCCTTTTTGCCGATCTTTCGGGTGGATATCCACAACTTTGTTGAGAAGATGGATCAGATTGCCGATAAGGCCGAGTTTTGCTGTGATTTCTTTCTGGGCCAGCGTCCTCAATTCCCAGAGGAGTTCAAGGGAAAGTATCTTAAGATCATGAAGGAAACGGTTCCCATGTTCCACTGTCTGAAAGAGGCCACAGAAAATTTCTTAACCAAAGGGGATAATGAGCGGATCCGGAAAGGGGTGGCGGAGATCCGTATCCTGGAATCCGCCATTGATGATGCGGAGTGGAAAATCACACGAGAGATTTTCACCTCTGATCTCCCTCTCGCTGAAAAGATCCATCTCAAGCAGTGTCTGCGGAGGGTGACCAGCTTGTCGGATCAGATCGAAGACACTTCCGACTGGCTTGAAGTCCTTCTCATCAGCAAAAAGGTTTAACCATGTGGGCGCTCATTCCAGGACTCTATTTGGGATGGGGGATCGGCACCAATGATGCGGCCAACGCCTTTGCTCCCCAGGTCGGGTCCAACATCATCTCTTATCGGAGGGCTATTTTTATTGCCGCCCTCTTTTCCTTTGCCGGTGCGGTCACGGAGGGGTTTAAAGTCTTTCCGACCATGGCAGGCGTAACCCGGCTTGATCTCTCCATGGCCTTCATCGCTACTCTTTCCGCCGGGATCAGTGTTAACCTGATGAGCTACTTTGGCCTCCCAATCTCCACCTCCCATGCCATTGTCGGAGCCTTGATCGGAGTGGGCCTTTCCCAGGGGCAACCCCTTAATGCAAATATCCTGGCAAAGATATTAACCTCCTGGGTAACCGCCCCGATCGGCGCAGGAATAACGGCTTATTTTAGTTACCGGATATTGGGATCCCTTCTCGAAAAAAAGTTTTCCAATACATTTCTCTTCAGTCGAGTGGTCCATTATGGCTCTATCATCACAGGGTGTTATGCGGCCTATGCGATGGGCTCAAACAATGTCGCCAATGCCATGGGACCCTATGTGGCGGTCGGATTCCTCTCCCCCTTTCTTGGAGCGGTTGTCGGAGGAGCGTGTATCTCGGTGGGAGTTCTCACTTACAGCAAAAACGTGATTTTCGTAGTCGGCAAGCAGATCACTGCATTAGATCCGTTCTCAGCCCTGATCGCCATCCTTTCAACGGCGCTCACCGTCCACTTTTTTACTCAATTCGGAATCCCCGTTTCAACATCTCAATCCATCGTCGGGTCGGTCATCGGTGTGGGGCTAAACAAAGGAATGCTGGCAGTCAATGTAAAGATGCTCTGGATGATTCCTGCCGGCTGGGTGATCAGTGTAGGCGTTTCAGGGGGAATGGCATTCTTGATGAACTTGGTCAAAAATTATCTTTATTGAGGCCTTATGCGGAAAAAGGTATTGATCGATTGCGACGTGGGGGTGGATGATGCCCTGGCTTTAATCCTTGCCTTTCATTCTCCTGAACTGGAGGTCAAGGCCATAACCGGTGTCAATGGCAATGTCCCGCTGGACACGGTTTTTATCAATATTCAAAAAATGCTCTCTCTCATCCAGCCTGCTTGTAAGCCTTTGATAGCCAGAGGCGCTGATCAACCCTTGAAGGGAGAAGCTATTCACGCTCATTCTGTCCATGGTCAAGATGGCCTCGGCGGAGCTAAAATTCAATGCAAGGATGGAGAGACATGGTGGCTGAGCTATCCCCGCCATGCAAGTGAACTCATCCTAAAAATGGCCCATCAATATCCGAATGAAATCACGCTCATTGCAGTAGGCCCCCTTACCAATCTCGCATTAGCTCTTAAACAAGACCCTGCGGGAATGAAGAAACTGAAAGAGCTGGCGATCATGGGAGGATCAGTGCGGACGAGGGGCAATGTCACTCCGTATGCTGAATTTAATATCTTCTCCGATCCTCTGGCCGCCCAAATCGTTTTTGAGTCAGGACTTCCCATCACACTGGTTCCGCTCGATGTCACCCATCAGGTCTTCCTCACCCCTGACTGGATGGAGGAAAGGGTAAAACCTATCGGTAATGCTTTTTCACAATTCGTCATTGAAGCTACCGGATATGATACAGAGGCACACTGGTTCAAAAACAGGGACGCCATCTTTCTGCACGATCCTCTTGCTGTGGCTGCGGTGATCGAGCCAAAATTAGTAAAAACGGAAAAGCTTCCCCTCCAGGTTGAGACAAAAGAAGGGAAGTATTATGGAAAGATCACTGAATTCAAAGATGGCCCAAAAATCGAAGTAGGTCTGGGAGTGGACGCGGAAAGGTTTTTGGAAATTTTCTTATCAAGGCTGGTATAAAATAAGATCTATGATAACGCCGTCGCGTTTTGAAAAAGGCTTCTTAAAATCCCTCCCAACCTCCCTTTTCCAAAGGGAGGAAAATTCTCCTCTTTTAAAAAAGTGGGGTTGTTTATTAAGAGAGCGCTATGCCTAATAAAATTCTAGTCCTCGGCAGTTCGAATGTTGATCTGATTCTTAGAGTTCCCCGTTTCCACCAACCGGGAGAGACGATTCGATCCGAGAGCCTCACGACTATCTTTGGCGGCAAAGGCGCCAATCAGGCAATCGCATCAAAACAGTTGGGTGCTGAGGTGGTCTTAATCACCAGGTTGGGCGACGACCATTATGGGAAATCTTATCGTCGCTATTTGACCCAAAAAGGTCTTAACCCAAAATCGATTTTTCTGGATAAAGAGGTCCCAACAGGAATGGCCTTCATCGAATTAGACCCGAAAGGAGAAAACAGAATCGTCGTCTCTCAAGGTTCCAACAGTGCTCTTTCCATCGATGACTTAAGAAGATGCTCCCCGCTCTTCAGGAAAACCAAAGTCTTTATCACACAGTTGGAAATACCCATTGAGACGGTAACGATGGGCTTGAAGATGGCGAAAAACTCTGGCGCTCTCACTCTCCTCAATCCTTCTCCCTCTCGGCCTCTATCCGCTGAAATCCTTTCTCTGACAGATTTTCTTGTCCCCAATGAATTGGAGGCCCAGGCCCTCACAGGTTTAAGGATGAGGAAAGACCAGGACTTGCCGAGGATAGCTGCGAGATTGCTGAAGATGGGTGTAAAAAATGTAGTAATCACGTTAGGCCCCAAAGGCCTCTTTTTCAAAAACCGTAACGAAGAAATCCGGGTGAAGGCTTTCAGGGTAAAAGTAATTGACACCACCGCCGCAGGCGATGCCTTCATGGGAGCGCTGGCCTGTGGTCTCGCTGAAAGCAAACCGATTCGGGAGGTTCTCATGTTTGCCAATGCGGCAGGAGCCCTTGCCACGACCAAATTGGGAGCCCAACCCTCCCTGCCTTTTAGAAAAGAGGTCGAAACCCTCGTCAAGAACCATTTCAAAGATTGAAAAAACCGATTTCCCTGCCCTTCGAAGCTCTATAATCACTTTGATAGGACGATTTCCTTTATAAAAATATGCCAGAATACCCCCCAGCTCTGCTGGGGGGAGGAATGGCTTTCCCTCTCCCCTGGCGGGAGAGGGCGGGGGGGAGGGGGAAATGATCTTATTATCACCCCCACCTTACTCCTCCCCCATCGAGAGGGAGGAGAGTTTTTTGAAGAATTGGATACCCTGCAGCTCTGCTGCGGGGTACTTCATTTATCCACTCAAATGCACAAATATCTAATATTTTATGCAGTAGGAGTTAATCTTTGCTGAAAATATAATATTTTGGGGTTAATGTCAATTTTTTTTGCGGAACAGAGGAAAAATATGTTGGAGGAAAAATAGGTCCATTTAGAACAGCAAGCTGGAAAGTAATAGAGATAGTTGTGGCTCTTTTGTGACCGGAGTTTGTCTCGAATCATCTTTCTCCTTTGAAAAAGAAATATTATTTATGAAAATCAGCGTGTCCCCTTTTTTCTTTAAACGAAAGGATTTTTTATGGTAAGTGAACCTAATTGGAACCCATGTTGAAGATCTTCAGAAAGAAGAAGATTGCAGTTTGCCGCTATTGCGGACTGAATGATCATAGCATCCCAGAATGAAAACCGATGTCTCTGGTGAAGCCCGATGGCTGCAATTATCATATCAAGACTGGGGATGACCGTATTGAGCGAAGAAATATATTGAATAAAATACCCCGCAGCAGAGCTGCGGGGTATTAAAATCAAAACCTAACTGTTCCTGGTGCTGATATTTTTTTAATATATTTACGAATGGCTTCAGGAACATTTTTTGAAAATTCAAACCATTTATATTTGAGATCACATACTTCATGCTGGATTTATCTAATCGGGCTCATGCCCAACTTACACCATGTTTTATCGCTTTCAGCGAACCTGTTTTCATCCGCCCAGCAAAGCTGGGCGGTATTCAACAGGTATTTTTATAAACTCAAAAGCTTCCTCTGAAGAAAGGGGGGACGGGATTTTGCTTGTTGACCCCACGAAGAATTCCTGAAGAACCTGTATGCTAATCACACCTGATTCCATCTCAATGTGTTCACGGATCAACCCTCTTGCCTTATCCCGTTTGAACCCTTGAGGGGGCGAGCTGTCGATGGCGTATATGAAAATGTTTGTATCGAGAAAGGCCCTATCGCTCATGGAGTTCTTCTCTCCGCCAAGTTACCTGAACAACCCTGGCCTGGCATTTTCGATAAAAAGCCTCAAGCCCTTCCAGGATAACCCTTTTCCCCTGATGGGTGGAGACAAATTCCTTTAATTTTTGATCAACCACTGCATCAAAAGAAATCCTTTTCTCATGAGCGATATTTCTAACCTTTTCTAAAAGCTGATCATCGATTTTCAAAGTAATATTTGCCATACGGTTCTCCATAAAAGATTTTTAAATAATTTTACCACAGGAACCTATCAGATACAACCTTTAAGCCCTTTAAACCTCTCTGTTCCTATCCCAGGACTCTAAGGACGCCTTGTTCGGTGTAGGTTTAATGGATGACCGTAATGACCTTTCATTGATCCAGTGACTCTCGGATTTTTATATTTTTATATCCCCCCATCCTTTTAGTTCTCAAGTTGTTTTAGAACATACGTCCCCTTCATCATCATGGACAAGGGTACTCGTCGCTTACTGCCACATGTCGAACCACATCGGAATCAGCTTTGATGATGGCTTTTGTGGATGCCACAATACTTTCGGTTGTCTCAATGGTAATCTTAATTTTTTTGGACTCCGAAATATCCAATCTTTCCAACGGTTTGATAACCCCATTTTCGTAAATAGCATCAATGGTCTTGTTCATGACTGGACTCCTTTTAACCCCAATTTTAGGATGATGATCCATAAAAGTCAAATAACCACCTCTTCCTTCCATTTCGACTATAAATATAAAAAGTTACCTGCCCTTTTTTACCCTATACGAATCATCCTTTCCTTGTATTGCGTTCGATGGCTAAAAGAACGAGGATCAGGCTGAAGGCTGCGATGGTCATAATCAAAGCGAAAAAAGTGCCTCCAATGGTCGCAAGCTTGATTTTAGCCTCCGTCTGTCCCATTATTTGTGCATCCTCTTTCCCTGCCTTCATATTGAAAAATGTAACAAGTGCCTCTACTCTTTCTGGTTCAGCAAATTTCAGTATTATTTCTTTTGCCTCTCGAAGGACCTTCATTTTTTCTTTAACCGTAGCATACCGGCCTACTTGCTCTCTTATAAATCCCCTAAGTTTTTCAACACCGATTTTATCCTGCTCTGATTTCGGTAAAAGTACGATCAATTCATACATTTCCCTGTCAAGCTTCGATAGGAGTTCCGGGTCTATAGTTTTTACTGAAACCTCTTCTTTGGATTGACTTTTACCAGCCTTTTTTGCATCAAGTACTTTTTTTACTTCCACCACTGAGACACTTGTGTCTTTTATGATAAAGGGGCGAATATCGGATGCAAGGTAGATAATTGCTCCAACAAATCCTAATATGGCAAGAATTAAAATAACCCATGTATATGACCTGGTAATTCTAAAAAAGACAGACCGTTCAACCCTATCAAACACCAAATTTTTTTGTTGCGCAGTAATTTGAGGACTAAAACTCACGAGCCTTACCCCACATTCCTCACAAAAGGTGTAATTCTCATCGTATACTTTTTTACATTTTTGGCACTGAAGCATGGGGCCCCCCTTTTTATAAAATTTCATAGGTTATTTATTTGTCTCAATTGATATCTCAATTTTTAGCCATAATAAAGGAACAAACCTACAAGGAACGGCGTTTCAGTCCTGGAAGAACCCAAGGTAGCCAGCAGATGTACCAAAGTAGGGCACAAAGTGCAGCAAATAAGACAAGACCGGCCGTTGTGAGACGATCGAATATGCGCACTTGACCACTTAGCAACGCAATCCCACAAACTCCATTTACCATGACGCCAAAAAAAAGTGGTAGAATACTTATCCCTCTCACACCACGGTTCAAGGCACTGACCGCAAAAACTAAGTAAAGCGTTGCTACCAGTAGCAAGATTCCGCCAACAAGCTTTCCATAATCGGGTTGCATGTCCCCTCTTTCTTTTTTTCCGATGGATTTCTCAACATAAACTTTTTCAAGACCAGCTCCGCAATGCTCGCAAAATTTACTATCCTCGTCATTTTTCTGACCACATTTTTGACAAAACATATACCATCCCCCCTATCTCAAACTTTCCCCGCAGTTTTGGCAATAATTATTGTCTGAATTAACCTTTCCTCCGCAATCCTGACAGAAGTTAAATTCTTCAAGGGTAACTTTCCGCTTCTGTATTTTATTTGACAATGAAATCTGCGAGTATCCAATTTAATTCTTTTAGGTGCTCACTCGATGATTTCACATAATTTTTGACTTGCGGCGAATACCAAAGCGTATAAGTCCAGCGGCCGCCTGTATCGAGATGCCCTAGGTTTAGCTCAATTTTTAAAGTTTTGAGCACCCCAGCTGCAGTCTGAATATCTTCCCAACCTTTGACCTCAACTGATTCGGTGAAATTGTATATGGTTCCCTTCTCAAAGTTTTTAAATTCGAAATTATTCTCCCATTTTTTACCAACCCAAAGAGGGAAGAAAAGTGCTTGTTTATACGGAGGATTATATTCATAAACTGTTTTCTCTTTTAAGGTTTTCTTGATTAAAGCAAAATTGTCATCATAGTAGAGTCTGCTTTCTCCTTGTCTCAAAATTATCCCTGATGAATCTACTTTTTCTATTTCGCATATTAATTTAACTTTATCGGTTTGGCGAATCCAAGTATTTCCCTTTATCCACTGAGGCTTTGGTATTATTTCCACTCCTTGAGGAGGAATAGTTAATGTTGAAATCTCAGTAGTGGACATGTGGAGTACCTTCGTTCCCGATGTAGGTGGCCAGATTAATAAGGTGTAATATTTATTCTGACCTGCCTGTGGATCAGTAGACCTTATCTTTATGAATTCCTTATAGGAGATTTCTTTGTCTTTTCTTGCCGGATCGTTAATATAGAAAACCTGTTTTTCGTCGTCATAGCCTGTCAGGACAATCACATGAAACCCCGTTTCAAATGCTCCTGTCTGAACATACGCGATCAAGGGATATCCCTGGGATAGAAAATATTTTATTTTGTCCCCCTTCCAATCATAGAACACATAAGTTTTAAATCCCCTCATATTACAGTATTGCTCTGCCGCCTGAGTAGACGTCCCCCTTGCTCCCCGAATCCAGTTATCAATATCTTGGAGAGGAATCTCTTTACCATAGAATTTAAAAATCATTAATAGACAGGCCGGGAAACATTGGTCATGTCCTTGCCGAATATAAGGGACAGCATTGATTTTGTAAACTTTTGGAAGATTGGATTCGGTATACTGAGGATGCTTAACGGGAGGAGTAGAAACACAACCTGAGACCATAAGGAAGATTAAAACGGTTATAAAAAAAATTCTCTTTTTCATAATGACAACTCTTTTATACAAACAACAGCGTATTTCAGCATTTTTGGGGCGGTTTTTTTCTTTCAAATGACCAATCCAAAACTTATTCTTTATAATTTCAAAAGCTAACTCAATAAAAGTATTACACTGTCAATAAACTTTTATGGGGGAGTCTGAAAATATAGGGGTTCAGATACTGAACTCAAGCCTGCCGAATTATAAGCCTGCATATTCCAACGATATTTCTTTCCTCTAACAAGATAGCCGCTCGGCACGGTGATAGATGTCCCGTATATCTTCTGTGGGTTGTAAACAATATTCCCTGTTCCATAAGGATAAATGCTTATGGCTAAGGCATAATAATCTGCATTCGGGACAGCAGTCCATTGCAATGTAGGCGTTAATGTATTAATCAAAGTCCCGGGCTCACTGGTAATCCCTGGTGAGATAGGCTTTGGTGGAGATGGGCGAGAAACAGTCGGGACTCCCACCACCACTACCTGTTTTGGGCCATACTGACCTGGGGAGAAGTTGGTCTGGGAGTTTCTCTCACAGTTCCACTGTCCTTTTGTGTCGACCACATGCACACCATAACGATAAGTGCCTGCTGAAGGGGGGGTGTCGGTGAAGGAACCAGAGTAACTACTTCCTGAAACAGAGAGCCTCCTGATCTCCCTGAAGTCTATCTTGGTACTATCATCTGCCCTCACTAACCTCACATAACTGAGACCCACATCATCCGAGACAGAGTAGGAAAGGGTGATAGATTGACCCTGGGTAATCTGGGACGCAGAAGCAGAGAAAGAAGTCACATTAGGGAATTTATCAACCGTAGGGATAGCTGAAGTCACATTAAAAACAATCTCGTTGCTCTT
>JAGXTA010000057.1 GCA_018333535.1 Deltaproteobacteria bacterium
CGAGTGAAAATATTTTGACAAAATCCCCTCTAACTCCCCTTTGCCAAAGGGGAGGACTTATTATTATCCCCCTTTGGGAATCTTTTTCCCCGTCAATATGGGGCAAAGGGGGAATAAGGGGGATTTTAATATAGGGTTTAACAAACCTTTAAATAGTCTCGCTATCATGTTTGCAGCTCAATCAAGCAATAATTTTTCGCTCAATTTAGGTTATAAAGTTTACCCTGGAGTTGGCCACAGGCGGCGGAAATATCCGCCCCTTTGCTGGTACGGACGATCGATGTAAGACCGCCCTCCATTAGGATGTCCTGGAATTGTCTGACTCTCTCCTCCGAAGGCTTTTTAAAAGGAATACCCGGCGCCTCGTTGAGAGGGATGAGGTTGACCTTGGAGGGAATCCCCTTCAACATTTTTAGCAATCTTTTTGCATCCTCCGGTGAATCATTTTCCCCTTGAAGCAGGACATATTCGAACGTGATACGGGCTCTCGGCTGAAGCGGAAATTTTCGGCAGACCTCCAAGATTTTTTTTAATGGGTGGAAGCAATTGACAGGCATGAGGGGGCTTCTCGTGGCTTCATCCGAGGCATTGAGAGAGATGGCGAGTCGGAATCGAACCTTCTCTTTCCCCAGTTGCTCCAGTTCAGGAAGAAGACCCACCGTGGAGAGAGTTACCTTTCGGGACGAAAATTTGAATGCCTCAGGATGGGTCATCAGTTGAATGGCCCTTAACGTGTTCTCATAATTGGCCAGGGGTTCACCCATCCCCATCAGAACAATATTGGTGATGGATGTTTTATCCGGTAAGGTTTCTCTCACAGCGAGAATCTGATTTACGATCTCAGCGGTGGTGAGACTCCTTTTAAGCCCCTTTTTACCGGTGAGGCAGAAGCGGCATCCCATGGCACATCCAACCTGTGTGGAAATGCAGAGGGTCAGGCGCTTTTTGTCATGGATGAGCACACTTTCAATTCGATTTCCATCCTCGAGTTGAAAAAGAAACTTTTTCGTCCCATCCCTGCTCTCCTCCACCAGAAGGGGATGAAGGTTGGAGATGAAGCTGACTCCCTCCAGTGCCTGGCGGAATTTTTTGGAAAGGTTGGTCATCTCATCAAAGGAGTGGACGCCTCTCTGATAGAGCCATCTCAGGATCTGGATGGACCGGTATCGCTCTTTTCCGAATGAAGCAGTAAAACTTTCCAGCTCCGCCTGGCTCAAATTCTTCAGGTCGATCTTTTCCACTCTCAAGATGAAAACATCTCCAGGGCATTGAAGAAATATCCTATTTCAAAGGCGGCGGTTTCAGGGGCGTCCGATCCATGAACAATATTATGTTCGATATCGGAGGCAAACTGACGCCTCAGGGTTCCTTCTTCAGCCTTTTTAGGATCGGTGGCGCCCATTAATTCCCTCGTTTTTGAGATGGCTCCGTCCCCTTCGAGAACCATGACTACAGCAGGCCCGGAGGACATGAAGACGGTCAGACTCTCATAGAAGGATTTGCCACGATGAACCGCATAGAATCCTTCTGCCTCCTTCTTTCCCATCCGGATCATCTTCAATCCGATCACCTTCAAACCCCGTCCCTCAAAACGCTTGATCACCTCTCCGGTCAGATTTTTACTCACCCCATCGGGTTTGACAATCGATAGTGTCCGTTCCATTGGTCCCCTCCTGTTCTGTAGATGTTTTGTTTATAATCTATCTTCCCCAAATCTTCCATGTCAAGGTGCGGGAGAAATGTTGACAACGAAGAGTCTATTCGACTATACAATATATAAATTTCCGTAACACTTTAGCGCTTTGAAAAGGTTCTCCGTATGTCATTCTTGCACAGGCGGGAATCCAGCATCTATCCCTGCGAAAGCAGGGAACCATAGACATATAAAACTGGATTCCTGTTTCCACAGGAATGACAAGCCTGTTAAAGGCCATTTCTGCCGCATTTTTTCAAAGAGTTAAAATAATACAAAAAGGAGAATTCGATGGAGGAGAAACAGGCGAGAATTTATGATGTAATCATTATCGGAGGAGGGCCGGCTGGCATGACCGCTGGCCTCTATACGTCAAGGGCAAGGCTCCGGACCCTTTTGATTGACAACGGACTCTTCGGAGGCCAGATGACGACCACAGAATTGATTGAGAACTACCCGGGTTTCCCGCAGGGGGTGAGCGGCGAAGAGTTAAGCCGCCTGATGGAAGAGCAGGCAAAGCGATTCGGAATGGAGGCCATCAGCGACGAGGTGACAGAGGTAAGTTTAGAGAAAGACCTGAAAAGGGTGAAGACCTATGAAGGAGAATTTTTCTGCCGGGCTCTGATCATCTGCACGGGCACCGAATACCGGAAGTTAGGGGTTCCTGGCGAAGAGAAGTTTAAGGGCAGGGGGATTTCCTATTGTGCGACATGTGATGGAGCCTTCTTCAAGGATAGCCGCATTATTGTCGTAGGGGGTGGGGACTCGGCGCTCACGGAAGCCCTCTTCCTTACGAAGTTTGTCAGCGAGCTGACCATTATCCATCGCAGAGACGCCCTACGGGCGACAAAGATCTATCAGGAGAGAGTGCTCAGCAATCCGAAAATAAAATTCCTTTGGAATTCTGTGGTCCAGGAAATCAAAGGAGATAGCGTGGTTCGCTCTGCCGTTGTGAAGAATGTGAAGACAGGAGAAGTGAAAGAAGTGGAGACCGAAGGCGCTTTTCTCTTCATCGGGCTTACACCGAGAACACAATTTTTAAAAGAACTGGTTCAAATGGATGAATCCGGGTATGTGGTCACGAATGAGAATTGCGAAACTTCGGTCAAAGGCATCTTCGCGGCAGGGGATTGCAGGAAGAAACTGCTGCGTCAGATTTCGACTTCCGTGGGAGATGGAGCCACCGCGGCCTTCGCTGCTGAGAAGTATCTGGAAGAAGGGTAATGATAGTCTTTGGGTCAAGGTTACAAATAGGTTTACGGTGACGATGCTCGTATCGAAACAGAAAGCTCACAACTTGACATTCGAGTATCCAGCATCCATATACGAGTCTCGATACGAGCTTCGACAACGATAAACGTCATTCTTAATTTATGAGGCGCCAGATATCAACCACTTTTTTGTGCCTTGTATTTCTAATCATTCCTGTTGTTTCGACCGGAGAGGAGATCAATCAAGAGGGGTGGCCGGTTCCGGAATTGAAGAACCTTTATCCTTACTCCATTGTCATTCAGAGGGTGGATGGGGCAGAGAAGGTCGTTGAGAGATTCCATACTCCTGAGGGTGGACATGTGGCGAGAATCAGTGGAAATGGAAAGGTATTCGCTTACGCAGTAGACAGGGACACGGAACCTCCGATCGATTACCTTATCCTGGATGCGGACGGTTATGGTAAATTTACAAAAAAATTGAAACCTGAAGAAACATACACGATTCCGGAATGGGTCTTCCGTTAACCTTTTTTCATGTAAGTTTTTTCAATTTGCGGCCATAAAAAGTCAATATTTACTCTTGCAGTCATATTTTAGCTTTAACAAAAACCTTTAAATTCAATAGGTTGAATTAATAATTCTTGATTGGCATTATATTTGCTAAGTATATAGGTAGGGAAAAAAATAAATATTGTCGATAAAGCCAAACCACGAGTAATCGTGGGACGTCCGTCCCGATCATGATTGGTCGGGAGGGCCCCCTGTTACAGAGATGGAGCAGGCGGGGAAAGCTACGGGTCCCAAAAGAAACCGAAAATTGGTTTCTTACCTTTAGCTAAGAGCTAAGGGTAATCTTAAGTGAATTTGCTAATGCAAATTCCTGGGATCGCCGGGTTGCCGAAACATTGGATGTAGGGCGGACAGGCCTGTTGAACGTCATGATGGACCTGTTTACCGCCAGACCGGAAAAATGTTGAGGGCCCGTGGCTTCAGAGGACACGGGCCTTTTTATTTAAATTCTGTTTTGGGTAAAATGGTGAAGAGGATGTCAGTTTTTAAAAAATGTTCCTTTTATCGTGAATATGGAAATCCAAAGGGGAGCAGTTTTAGAGGATATTGCGACCTTGACCACGACTGGATCGTTTGCAGGGGGGATATTCAATCCTGCAAAAAGGTCGACCTGCTGAGAAAATGTTTGCTCGAGGAGAAGAGGAGAGAGGAAGGCACAGGATGGTAGAGGAGAAACTATGTCCCCTTTTCAGAAGACCGGAAGGCCTGGGTATGGGAAAAGGGATCGGCTATTGCGACATCGATAGCAGCAGCACGATCTGCGAGGGAGATGTGTTGTTTTGCGAAAGGCCTGATGCCCTAAAGAAATATCTCCAGACGAAATTGGAAGAGATCGAAAAGGAGGAGAAGTAAAGAAAGAAACAGATTTTTTAAGGTTAGAGCATCCGTTCATAAAAGGCCTTCCTGCCCAGGGGAGGCCTTTATTTTTTCGACATTTCTCATTTTTGTGTTATGATTAGTCAAAAGACAAGCATGTCAAAAAAATAAGATAACATAAAACTGGAGGAGGTGAGAAGAGATGAAGGAGAGCGTGGAAAAGGCATTGGAAAAGATTCGACCCGCCCTTCAGGCGGATGGCGGAGATATTGAATTGGTCGATGTGGTTGATGGGGTGGTCAAGGTGAGGCTGACAGGCGCCTGCGGAGGATGCCCGATGTCCCAGATGACCCTGAAGATGGGTGTGGAGAGGGTCCTGAAACAGCAGGTCCCTGAAGTGAAGAGCGTGGAGACAGCATAAATCCCGCATTAGAGGGGGGCTTCAGCCCCCTTCTAAGGGTTCAGAAGCGATGGAACCTGTTCATTTCTCCAGTGATTGAGGGATGGTTCCAAAAACTTTTAAGAGTTCATCCGGAGCGTGAAAAAAGGGAGAGAGGCTTAAGGCGAAGGAAAGCTCTTTCATTCCCTCATGAACGTTCCCCTCTTTTGCATGGATGAGCGCCAATCCGTAGTAGGTTTCAGCCATTCTCTTGGCAATCAATTTTTCAGTCATATTCTGGACAGTTGACGATCCCCGGTATCGTTCCACGTCCGAAGAAAGAAGGCTCTTCGCTCTTAAGAAAACGGTTTTTGCCTCTTCAGCCTTTCCCGTCTGATAGAGACACCAGGCATACCGATTGAGAAGAGATAATCCCGCCTCTTTTCCGTAAAGAAGTTTCTGATAATGCGGCAAGGCCAGCCTGTATTCTTTGAGGCCAAAGAGGGTTTCCGCCAGATGGGACCGCATCTCTTCGGGGTCAATAAATTGATTGGGCTGGTTGATTGCCGCCTCCAGGTATTTACGGGCCTGTTCCAGCCGTTCCATCCTTTTGGCAATCAACCCCAGACCGTAACTCGCAATTGAATGGACTGAATGGATATGTTGCCTGTCCGCAAAAGGATATTCCGACCAGTAAGGATTCCCAAAATGTTTTTCCGCATAGTTGATCATTTTCCTGAACTTATTTTCAGAGGCTTCATTCAACCCCTTCGCATAATAAATCCAGGCGAGGCCTTCAAGGGCGCCGATGTTTTCGGGGTTGATACGGTTGGCGCTCTCAAAATATTTTTCCGCTTCCTCCATCAGACCTGTCTTGAAAAAGACCCAACCTTGTAGGGAGAGCGACTTTTCATCCGTAGGCCTCTGTTGGAGTGCGGATTGAAGGTGGACTTCAGCCTCACCGTAGAGACCTCTTTGAAAGGCGATCAGGCCGCGCTCATAGTCGATATGCGTTTTCAATGGCGCACAGCCCGTCAAAATGAGTAGGAGGGAGAGGAGCCATCGCTCCAGGCGGCAAGACATCTTATTTCTCTTTGATCATTTTTATTCCCACGTTGGCGGTCACATGGTTTGGCGCAATCTTCAAAATCTCCAAAAAGATCTTTTCCGCCTCTTCCTTTTTTTCCTGTTTGAGCAGCGACCATGCCAGTCCTGCCTGCATCTCGACATCGCCGGGATAGCTCTGTAAGATCTTTCGATAGTAGGTTTCCGCCTCTTTGAACGATTTCATATTGTAATAGATGTAAGCCAATCGGCTGTTGGCCAGATAGGACGCCCTGTCCAGAAGAAGGATCTCCTTGCCCACCTTTTCAGCCTCGGCCCATCTTCCCTGAGCCATGAACGGAAGCATGAGCCCCAGCCTTGCCTCGATCGAATCCTTGTTGAGCCTTACAGCCCTCTGGTAGGCATTGGCCGAATCGGGGAACTTTTTGGCAAGGTAGTTGAGCCATCCCAACCTCAGATGAAAAAGATAACTCTTCTCCTCGAGACGCTCTGCCTGCATCAGAACGAAGATGGCGCCCGTGTAGTTTCCTCTTCCCTCTTCTTCATAAGATCGCTGGTAAATCTGGGAGACCGATTCCCTTGAAGCATGAGAGAAAAAGGGGAAAAGGATGAGAAACATCATCAATGCAAACATCTTTCTTTTCTTCATGGACCGCCTCCTGATTCATTTAACTGTGTCTATATTTTCAAGCCTGATCACTTCGATTTTCTTTTTGTTCCAAACGAGATGACCTCCGACCCACCCTTTCCCCTCCCGAAAGATTGCTTTTGCTTCAACCAGTGGATAGTAAGATGGGTTTTGGCCGGAGGACCTTCCGGAAACGATGAAGTCGCATCCCTTAAGCTCACAGCAATAGTCCATCTTCAGGCCCTTTCGGTTGAAGAACGGGGCCATCAAATCGGAAAGAATCCTCTTTCCTGTGGGAAGAAAATGTCTGAGGGAAAGCCTATCATAAAAGAAGAGATTTTCGGCAGATTCATAAGGCACACGGGATGCGGATGCATAGAGGATGAAAAGGGCCGAATCGCAACCTCCCTCAAAATCGAAAAGGGTGAACACGCTGTTCTTATAATCAAAATGGAGCAGGGCCTTTCTGGTCAGGGAGATGAGTTTAAGATTCCCGTAGAGATCGATGGTTGATTCGATCTCCTCATTCCAATGCCTGTCTCCGGAACGGCAGGTCAATGAGATTTTCTGGCCGATGGGAAAGGCGAACCGGTCGGCGATCTCCTGATCTTTTCGAACATTACGGACCCGATCGCCCTCTTTCGGGACATAGGCGCTGTGGAGGAGGGGGGTTCCTCCTTCGAGGACCACTTCGTGAAATTCGCTATGGATGGTAGACGAACCGACACGGGAAGTGTTCTGAAGCTGGAAGTGGAGGTGCGGGATGGAAGAACGTCCTGAATTTCCACAGAAACCGATGACTTCCCCCCTCCTGACGAAATCGCCCTCCCTGAACTTTTGAGGGCCTGCGGCAAGATGGCCCACCAGGGAGAAGAGGAAAGGACCATGTTGAACCATGATAAGATTTCCCCAATTCTCTTTCGAATGGGGTTCTCCAATAGGGTTGTCCGGAATGTGATGGACAACCTTGACGATCTGCCCATCGGCACAGGCAAGGACAGGAAGTTTGTAACAGAAATAATCGGAAACCTCATGACCTTCATTCTTATGGGATTTTCCGGAAGAATCCCTGACTTCAAAATCGAGGCCGTGCTCCCAGAAGGCCTGATGGGTAAAAGGACCTGAGGAACCCTGTGTGCAGGTCCACATTCCAAGAAATGGGAGGCTGATCGGATAATCAATGTGAGATCCAAACCTTATGATCCGGGTTTGATAATGGATGAGATTTGATTCCGGCCCCGAGGATTCAAAGTCGACAACCGATTTGGGCCGGGCGTCCAGTGTTCTTTGACGCATCCCAAAAAGAAACGTCAGGAGGGTGAGGTTAAAGGGGAGGATGAGAACCGGAAGGCCAAAGGAGGAAAGGAGCCGACCGCTTCCCGTCCAGAGAACAGCGCATAAAAGAACAGAGGAGATGGCAAGGAGAAAAGACGATTTTTGAGGAACAAACCATATCCCTCCCATTGCAATGGAGATGAGAATGAAGTTGAAGCCAACCGAGGCATAGAGATGCTCCTGGGGAAAACTGAACATCCAGCGGAACCAAAAGAGAGCGATGGCATATCCGATAAGGGAGAGGAGCGTGGCGATCCGGCTGAAGAGGAGGAGAGCGATAAAAAGGATGATCCCCGCTGTCACATCGGGCATGAAAAGGATGGCCCCGAGCGATTTCAGATATCCTGTGACGATTTCAGGGAATGAAAATTGAAAAACGGAAGGTATGACCTCTTTAAGGGTGGAGGACATCCCTTGAATGTTTGGGGAAGCGGCAAGAACCGGAAAGATGATCAGAAGAAAAGGAAGCGTCAGAACAGGGAGGTTGAGGTAGTAGCCTAAAGAAGCACGAAGAGCGGCCGTTATCAGGACAGTGGCAAAGATAGCCAGAAGAAAGACGACGAAGAGGGAAAAATTGGTCTTGAAAAAGTAGAAGAGGGCCAGCCCCACAAGAAGCCCGTTATACCCATACATTCCGAGCCTGATCTCCTCGGCGCTCAGATGGAGCAGACGGGCAAAGAGATTGGTCAGCAGAACAGCGATTCCACCTCCGATGAAGAGGACCGGGTGAAAAGCGGTGGCGGCGAACATCGCTGCGCCGACCCAACGGTCCCTGGAGAAGAAGATCTGGGAATAGCTGAGGAGAAAGGAATCGAGAACTTCGAGTCCTCTCTCCTGCCTCCTCAAGCGGGTGGGTTGACTTAAATCCAAGGAGGAACCTCTTCGAGAGCCGTAAGGTGATCCAGCGTTTCCTGATGGCGGATGATATCGCACTGGCCATTGCGGGAGATCATCACCACATTGGGCCTCAGGGTGATGAACTGCATCCACTGCGTCACATTATAAGCGCCGACTGTTTTGATGACGAGGCGGTCTCCGGTTTTCAGGGGAGGGTAAAGAATATTGGCCCGGATCACATCGAGGTTCATGCAGAGAGGGCCAAAGATGGCAGTGGGTTCGAAGGTCCCGCCGAATTCCTGCGCAGGGACAATCTCATGCCGGTACCAGAGCGAAGTGATGAGGTGATGGATACCCGTGTCGACCACCACTGCCCTTCGTCCGTCTGAAAGCCGTTTATTCGCTTGGACCGTCGTGATGAGATATCCTGCCTCGTCAATCAAGGCCCTTCCTGTTTCAAGGAAAAGGAGAGGAAACTCTGACGATGAGCCGTTGAGGTTTTCCAGCCCCTCTGTAATGGCTTCCACATACTGGCTGAAGGAAGGGGTGACCTGGTTTCCCGGAAGGTACTGGGAATGGAGGGTATTGGTGGAGGCAAAGCCTCCGCCCAGGTCGATCCATTTTATGGATAATCCCATCTCATCATGGAGCTGTTTTGCAAAAAGGGCGATTTTGGCCGTCGCTTCCCGATAGGCGCTTGGATCCAGGACAAAGGTGCCGATATGACAGTGGAGACCGGAAAGGGTCAACCTTTTTCCGATCACAAGCCGCTTCACCGCTGACAGGGCCTGGCCGTTTTCAAAATTGAATCCGAAGCGGTCCCAGTTCGGAATGGAGCTGAGAGAGAAATTGACACGGATTCCCACCTCCGGCCTAATTCCCAGTCGATCCGCCACTTTTTCCAGCAGGGAGAGCTCATCGAAATGATCGATGTGGATACGGGCCCCTCCCTTCAATGCTTTCTCAATGACAGACTCGGTTTTGCAAGGCCCGTTTAGTATGATCCGGCTGAAGGGAATGCCAAGCCGCAATGCCTTCTCAAATTCGAACTCCGAGACGACCTCGGCCCAGGAGCCCTCTCTGTCGAAAACCTTACAGACGGCGTTCAGGTAATTGGTTTTATAGGACCAGGCCAATTGAAATTTCGGATAACGAAGGGCCAGCAACTCCTTCAGCTCGCGGCATTTACTGACCATTGTCCTTTCGGAAAAGACGAAGAGAGGAGAACCGTATTTTTCAACCAGATCCTGAACCGGCTGTCCGTCGATATGGGTCATCGGCGTTATGGCCTGCAGCCTTCCGAACTTATCGGACCATCCATTCTGATATTTCACCAGAATGGGTTTTTCATAGGGTGTTTTAGGTTGATCCATGAGGGGTCTCCGGATTCTGCATTTGCCCCGCCGAATGGGTCCTGGTCACATAGACGGGCATTCTTTCTAATAGGGTGAAATTATCTGTAATGTATTTCTCCTTTTGAGATGATTTCTTCAAGCCGGTCGATCTTTACGACCTGTTCAAGGGAGATGCGAACAAACATGGTTCCCGCTTTGGACTCGGGCAGAGATTGTGGTTTCACTCCCATGGCCAGCTGGGCGACGGCAACCGGTAGATTTTGATCAGCCCCCACGCAGAGATAGGTCCAGGCTGGAAAGCGGGGATTAATCTCAATCAGGAAGTATCGTTCATCCTTTGTTTTCAATATCTCCATCTCAAAAGGACCTCGCCACTTCGTGACCTGACAGAACGTTTCTGCCATTGTTAGAAACTTCGGATTATTGACGACGACTCCCGCCCACCCCTTTCCCTTGTCTGTTAAGGAAGTTTTTTTCATGGACAGCCCGCCCACGATCTCGCCCTTTCCATCTCCGACGGCCAGGACATCATATTCCTCTCCGATTAAAAATTCCTGGATGATGACAGGCAGTCCCCACTGGGCCACGGTGCGGTGAAAGGCCATGGATGCTTCATCCATGGTTTTGACAAGAGAG
Organism: Deltaproteobacteria bacterium; assembly: GCA_018333535.1. Classification (GTDB taxonomy): domain Bacteria; phylum Desulfobacterota; class BSN033; order BSN033; family UBA1163; genus RBG-16-49-23. The sequence goes on from JAGXTA010000057.1 coordinate 10,526, forward strand.
GCGCCGTAAAAGATCCCCTTCAACATATAGGGGAACGAGATCTCCGCTGAAACCTGAAAGAGGGATTCGATATCAGAAACGATCCTGGTCTGGGGATAATCGAAACCTGTCTTCTCGCATATCTCTGCAAGGCGGATCTTGGAACGTATGTCATATTGCTGTTGCGTTGGTAAAAACATACGGATTCCGATTTCTCTCAATTCTGGCTCCAGGGAGATAAAACCCGACATTTCAGAGTCGAGGGTTGGGATCAGCATTGAAAGATCGGTCACAGTTTTAATATATTCGAGGCGTTGCCGGAGTGATTGAACCCCTTCAGAGGGCAGGGGGATGAGATAGGCTGAATCAATGAGGTCTGATGCATATAACCCCGGATCCAGGTAATGGTAAGCCAGGCCGATGATCTTTCCATTAAACCCGGGGTGCGCCCGGAGGGAACGGATGACCGAAATGCCAGGGCCGGGATTATCCGTGGCATTGAGGCCTGTTACACCAATGGTCCACTCAAATCGATCCATTACTTATCCAAATGTGAAATTGGGAATGGTTTTATCGTTCTTTAAAATTTAAAATTTTTGGGCAGTAACTGGGCTTCCTTCAACAGATTAATAAACTCGTAAATATCACTTCTCAGGTCTTCCTCACTCGTTTTGAAATGGTTCCTGATTTCAGACTGAATGGCGTCAATTCCATTTCCCTCTTTGAGAAGTTGGAGGATGAACCTTCCGGTCTCATTGGTATTGAATGTTGCCCCGGAATAGGGATCAAAGATAAAACCCGAATCACTGATGGCGATATCCTTTAAACGGTTAAGCAGGGCCATGTCCATTTTAATCACCAATTCGAATAAGAGAGATGGAGAAATATAAAGTATAGAGCAATTTTGATACCAAATTTGTTGGAAGTTACAACCCCCCGTATTTAAAGGATAATTGCAGAACTCAACAGAATAGAACGGTTAAAATGAGAGATTTTTTGCCATTTTTTTAATTCGATGGCTAAAAATTGCATAACTCAGGAGGCCCTCAGGAAAGGTGAAACCCACCGGGTCACGATTAAAAAAACCACTTGAAAATAAAGATGGCGTCTCCTATGATAAACAAAAATATTGAAGGAGGCGTGAGATGTTGAAAAAATGGAGGAGTTTAATCTGGGCAGGAATGATTCTTTTTCTTATTGTCGGAGCCTATGGATGCGGGGACCTCTTCTCTTTTCGGACCATTCGGGAGAGAGAACCGGAGAAGAAACCGCCAATCGCCACATCCTACCGGTTTGAAGATATTCCATTGCCGGCAGGGATGACTCTCAACAGAAAAGAGTCCTTTGTCTATGAAACCAAGGCAACCCGAACCGGGCTTCTTGTCTATGAAGGAAAAGGGGAGATGGAGAAGCTGGCCAATTTCTTTAAGGAGCAGATGCCGAATCATCAATGGCGGTTGGTGAGCAATTTCGAACTTCACAATGTGATGCTCACCTTTATCAAAGAAGGGTGGAGCAGTGTCATCTACATTTTGCCCCAGGATGACGAGACGAAGAGGATCGAAATCCGGGTAGGTCCCATAGAGATTAAAATTCTTCCTCCGTCAAAATAAAGGTTAATGGATTGAAATGACCGATACCCTCCATTGGGAATCCCCGGCAAAGGTTAATCTGAGGCTGGAGATACTTAAAAAAAGGGAGGATGGATACCATGAGATCAGGACCATCTTCCAGAAGATCAGCCTTCACGATACGCTCCATTTCTCCCTGAGGCAAAGGAGAGGGGTCCGGATTACGACAGACCATCCAGGCCTTCCGACCGGAAAAAGGAATCTGGTCTATCAGGCAGTCAGGTCCCTATTGGAGAGATCAGACTACGGTGGAGGGGTTGATGTTGAGATTGAAAAGAGGATTCCCCTTGGGGCAGGCCTTGGAGGTGGAAGCAGTAATGCGGCCACAGCCCTTGCGGCATTAAACCGACTCCTGAAAATAAACCTGACCAAAAAAGAGTTGATGGAGGTGGGGGCGGTAATTGGAGCAGATGTCCCTTTCTTCTTATTTGAAGGGTCAGCAATTGGTTCAGGGGTCGGAGAGAGATTGAGAAAAATTACACTACCTACCTTATGGTATATCCTCATCAATCCGAATTTTGAGGTTTCAACCCGCTGGGCTTACCGGAATTTCATATTGACAAAAACGAAATATCATTTTAATCTTCGTAAGTTATTAAAAACGCCGGAGGGCCTTTTCAGTCTTCTTCGGAACGATCTTGAAGGTGTGGTTTCGGACAAATATCCCGACATCCGCATCATAAAAAGGATGCTTGCCTCGGCAGGCGCAATGGGAACAATGATGACCGGAAGCGGGCCGACTGTATTCGGCGTCTTCTCCGGAGAGGAAAAGGCAACAGAGGCTTACCAGGAGTTAAAGAAGAAGGTCAGGGGAAGAGGATGGAAGGTTATCCAGGCCTATGGCATCCCCTAAAATAAAAAATTCGAAATCCAAAAGAAATAATTAGAATAATCGTATCAATTTAACCGGTTTGAAATAAACTTTTTAAAATCCCTCCCAACCTCCCTTTTCCAAAGGGAGGAGAAACATTTCCCCCTTTTGACAAAGAGGGATGAAGGGGGATTAGATCTTTTTTCAAAGAACTTAAGTGTTACCGATATTCGAATTTCGAATTTATGTTTAAAGATTGGGGTGTCGTCAAGCGGTAAGACACAGGTCTTTGGAACCTGGATTCGGAGGTTCGAATCCTCCCACCCCAGCCAGAGATTGAAATGGGAAATAGAAAATAGAAAATGGGAAATAAAAAGAGTGTTCCATTCATACTTCTCATTTCTCACTTCCCATTTCCCATTTCCTATTTCCATACGGGGGAGGGATGAATGGTGAGGAGAAGGGTGATATTAGAGCAGGACACAAACCTTGACTGGCTGAAGATCTTCACTGGGAATTCAAACATCCACCTGGTGGAGGAGATTGCCAGGGACCTGGGAACGGCCATGGGAAAATCTCTGGTGAAGAATTTCAGCGATGGGGAGATCAATGTCGAAATTAATGAGAGTGTCCGCGGGATGGATGTCTTTGTCGTCCAGTCGATCTGCCACCCGGTAAACAACAACCTGATGGAGCTTCTCATTCTGATCGATGCGTTAAAAAGAGCCTCTGCCGAAAGGATCACGGCGGTGTTGCCCTACTATGGATATGCGAGACAGGACCGGAAGGTCTCGCCCCGTGCCCCCATCTCCGCGAAATTGCTTGCAGACCTGATCACCACGGCAGGCGCTTCCCGGATCCTGACCGTTGATCTCCATGCCGGTCAGATCCAGGGATTTTTTAATATCCCCGTGGATCACCTCTTTGCCGCCCCTGTGCTTCTAGAATATTTAAAGAAATTGAAGAATGATCTGGTGATTGTCTCTCCGGATGCAGGAGGCGTGGAAAGGGCCAGGGCCTATGCCAAGCGGTTAAATACCTCTCTGGCCATCATTGATAAACGGAGAGAGGGGCCGAATGTTTCGCAGGTGATGAATATCATCGGAGATGTTGAAGGCATGGTCGCCATTCTGGTGGATGATCTGGTGGATACGGGCGGCACACTGGCCCGCGCAGCCTATGCGCTGATGGAGAAGGGAGCGAAAACTGTCTATGCCTGTTGCACCCATCCCGTGCTTTCGGGAAAGGCGGTGGAGATCATTTCAAAATCTCCCATCGAGGAGATGATTGTGACGAACACCATTCCATTGCAGGAAGAGGCAATGGCCTGTCCGAAGGTCAAAGTTCTTTCGGTATCGGGCCTCCTCGCAGATGCTATCCGAAGGATCTACGAAGATGAATCAGTCAGTTGTCTGTTCATTTAAAAGACATTCAATACAAATACTGTGTCGGTGAATCGTATGGATGAATTGCGGCAGATATTCGCTATTGCGAATCACCTTCACGGAACATGAAAGGGAGCGAAGTTATGGAACGACCTGTTTTAAAAGCGGAATTAAGAGAAGGAACGGGAAAAGGAATGGCGAGAAAACTAAGGGCTAAAGGGTTTATCCCTGCCATCTTCTATGGAGCGCATGCCCAGACGATTCCTCTTGTCGTCGATCCCAAGGAATTATCACTTACCCTTAAGACCGAGGCAGGAGGCAATGTGCTCATCGACCTCGACATAAAAAAGGGCGACCAATTCGAACGAAAGGTCGTGATGGTCAAGGAGCTCCAGTACGACCATTTTCAGAGAATAGCCCTGCACACCGACTTTTATGAGGTGGCCATGGATGTGATGGTCAACGTGGAAATTCCCATCCATCTGACCGGAAAACCGGAGGGGACAAAAATGGGAGGCATCCTCGATCAGGTTCGGAGAACCATCGAGATTCAATGCCTTCCAGGAGATATCCCAAAGGGCATCGATCTTGATGTCAGCTCTTTAAAAATCGGCGATTCCGTCCATGTCAAAGACATTCGGCTGGAGAAGGCGAAGATCTTAACGGAGGCCAACTTCACCATTGCCACGGTGGTTCCGCCCGTAGCGGAAGAGAAGAAGGTGGAGGAGGTGGCCGCAGAAGCGGTTGAGGGAGCGGAGGTAAAAGAGAAAGAGGAGAAAGAGTAATCCATTGTGAAGCTCATCGTGGGACTGGGAAATCCGGGCGCCCGATACGAGGGGAGCCGGCATAACATTGGATTTTTAGTGGCGGACCGGCTTGCGGCCGCACATCATATTCTGATTTCCACAAAACGCTTCAAAGCAATCCTCGGAAAAGGATGGATCGATACCCAGGAAATCGTCCTCATCAAACCCATGACATTTATGAACCTCAGTGGAGAGGCGGTCAAAAAAGCGCTCCATTTTTTTCACTCCGGCCCGGAAGATCTGATCGTCATTCATGACGACCTGGACCTTTCGCTGGGGAGGCTTCGGTTCAAGGTGAGAGGGGGAGACGGAGGGCATCTCGGAGTGCGTTCCATCATCGAATCGATAGGAGCCAGTAATTTTTTGAGGTTAAAGGTTGGCATCGGAAGGCCTCCGAAGGGAATGGATCCGGCGGAATATGTTCTGAACGGTTTCGATCTCCTTGAACAAACCAGCCTGGAAAGAACGCTCGATCAGGCCGCAGAGGCTTTCAAAGTGATATTTGTGGATGGACTGCAAACGGGGATGAACCGGTTTCAGAAAAAATCATAGCAGAGGAGGGTTAATTATGGTCTGGATTGGAGTTTCAGCGCTAACAGGGATTATCGCATTAGTTTTTGTGGTCTTCACGGCGAAGAAGGTGATGAGGCAGGATCCGGGAACCCCTCAGATGGTGGCCATTTCCGATGCGGTTCATGAAGGGGCGATGGCTTTTTTAAAAAGGGAGTATAAAGCCATCTGCATCTTTGCGGCCATCGTGGCGATTCTCTTGGCCATAGGGCTGAAAGGTCAGGGATGGCATTTCTCCATTCTCACCGCGATCTCCTATCTAGTGGGGGCGGCCTGCTCCTTGGTGGCAGGTTATGTGGGGTTGAGTATTGCCACAAGGGCCAATACTCGAACGGCCCAGGGCGCTACAAAGGGGTTTAATCAAGCCCTGTCCGTCGCCTTTCCGGGCGGAGCAGTGATGGGACTCACTGTTGTGGGATTGGGACTTCTGGTCTTTTCCGTCGTCTTTATGGTCCTGAGCGAACTTGCTCCCGGAGGGCTCGTCGATAAGATGACCGAAGCCGCAGGCATCATTGCAGGTTTCAGTATGGGCGCCAGTTCAGTCGCCCTTTTTGCAAGAGTGGGAGGAGGAATTTACACGAAGGCCGCCGACGTGGGCGCTGACCTGGTGGGAAAGGTCGAAGCCGGAATTCCCGAGGATGATCCTCGGAATCCTGCAACGATTGCCGATAATGTAGGAGACAATGTAGGCGATGTGGCTGGCATGGGCGCGGACCTCTATGAATCGTATATCGGATCACTCCTCTCAGGAGTGATCATTGCAGTGACCACGCTCCCAACACCTGAGCTAAAAATCAAGGGAGTGATTCTCTCCTTTCTTCTCTACGCCATCGGAATTATTGCTTCCATCATCGGAGTCTATTTTGTCCGGACGGATGAGAAATCCGATCCGCGAAAAGCGCTCAATAATGGGACGCTCTCCAGTTCTATCTTCTATTCGATCGGGGCGCTCATTCTGGTCTGGGTGATGTTTGATGGAAATCTCTCCTACTTCCTGGCAACCTTTTCAGGGATTGTGTCCGGAATGGTGATCGGATATACAGCTTACTATTATACCTCAGGGAAATCGGTTGAAGCCCTGGCCAAATCGAGCATCACGGGGGCGGCTACGACAATTATCCACGGGTTTGCCCTCAGTTGTCGAAGCACGATCATCCCTCTGGTGGTCATTGCGATTGCTATTCTGATCTCCTTTAAATTAGGGGGGTTCTTCGGTATTGCTCTTGCGGCTATTGGTATGTTGGCCATCACCGGCATGGTTGTTTCCGTAGACGCCTACGGGCCCATTGCAGACAACTCCGGAGGCATTGCGGAAATGGCCCATATGGGCAAAGATATCCGGAAAATTACAGATTCTCTGGATGCCGCCGGAAATACGACGGCTGCCGTGGGGAAGGGGTTTGCCATCGGATCTGCGGCATTGACCGCCCTGGCCCTTTTCCTCTCCTATACTCAGGTAATGGGTCTTACTGCGATCGACATCATGAGCGCTGGAGGAGGTTACAAGATTGTGGCGGGCGTCTTCATCGGCGCTGTCATCCCTTACTATTTTACTGGGGCAACGATGATGGCCGTGGGAAGGGCGGCCTTCAAAGTGGTTGAGGAAGTGCGGAGGCAGTTCAAGGAGATTAAAGGATTGATGGAAGGCACGGCACGGGCCGAATATGCCCGGTGCGTTGACATCACCACAGCCGGTGCCCTGAAAGAGATGGTTGCACCTGGAGTGGCCGCAGTGGCGATTCCCATTGTACTGGGGAGCCTTTTAGGTCCGGAAGCATTGGCCGGAATGTTGTTGGGTTCTCTTGCAACGGGTGTTCCCCTTGCTCTTCAGATGGCTAATGCGGGTGGAGCCTGGGACAATGCGAAGAAGTGGATTGAGGAAGGGAATCTCGGAGGCAAGGGTTCTGATGCTCACAAGGCCGCTGTCGTGGGAGACACCGTGGGGGATCCTTTCAAGGATACCTCCGGCCCTTCCATAAACATCCTCTTGAAATTGATGACCGTGGTTTCATTGGTCTTCGGTCCGATGATCCTTGTCATCCACAATTGGCTCATCTCACTCTTCTAACCCATAAAAAGGTTAAGGCTAAGGTTGAGGTTAAGTTTAAGTTTAAACATTTTCCTCAACCTTGACCTCAGCCTTAACCTTCTACTCGCCTTTTTCGATCTCCATGAAAATCTTTCCGTGATGAAAGATCCGGACGCCACCCGTCTCTTCGGAGACGACAATCGCCAGCGCATCGGTCAGACGGGTAATTCCAGCGGCGGCCCGGTGACAGCTTCCGAGGCCTAATGGAATTTCGATATTCTCCCCTGAGGCGTCAAGGTGGCGGCCTGCCGCAAGGATCACCCCATCTTCCCTGAAAATGAAGGCTCCATCGATGGAGGAGAATTCCTTCACAGTCTCTTTCAGGCGATGATCGAGGATATTCCTTTCCTCCTCCGGATACCCCTGAAAGGGATTGATCACCATGGGATGGGAAAATTTCATCACCTCTTCATGCCTGCCGAGGACGAAGATGGTTCCAACGGACTTTCTTCCTTCCTTGCCTTCGATGGAAATTTCCAGAGCGAGGTTCAGGACGGTCTCGAAGACTTCTGGCCTCACGATCTCCGAGATCACCGGAAGATCGGAGGAGGACAGGATTTCAAACTCCTTTCCAAATTCGAGGATGAGAAGATTATCGAGAGCCTTGGATTGGGGCATGCCGGAAAGACAGATCCACTTGTCTCCTTTATAAACGAGACCCTTTGAGAGGGCCTGGATGATGGCCATCTTGATCTGGTTGACCCGACCCAGAGGGAGGTCAGGAATTCGAAGCACCTTATTGAAAATGGAGAGGGCTTCCTGAAAAGAGACTTCATCTTTGATGGCGAGGATCAGATCAACCTGCTTCTCCTGTCCGATTTTGGCCAGGGCTTCATAATCTTCGATCAGATCAGCATAGAGAAGCACCCCCTTTGATTTTGTCTTTTTGACTGCTGTGCAGGCCATCTCTACCATCAAGCGATTCTGTTGTTTCACGATCTCCTCCCGAACCCCTGCCTTCGCAAGACTATTTATCATGCAGGGCTTTATTTTCTCACCTATTTATTATACAAATATTGAAGGAGAAATCCAGAAAAAACTTTAATATCGAAATCCGAATTTCGAAATTCGAAACAAATCCGAATTTCAAATGTTCAAAATTCAAAATATCACATCTGAAAAAATGGGTTTGGGATATTTGAGATTCGAATTTTGGTTATTGTTTCGGATTTTGGTATTCGATATTCGGATTTAACGATGGGGGCAAATGGGATTTCGTTGCGGCATTGTGGGGCTTCCCAATGCGGGAAAATCAACAATCTTCAACAGTCTGACTGTGGCAGGGGCGGAGGTGGCCAGCTACCGCTTCTGCACCATCCAGCCCAATCTGGGCATTGTCCCTGTTCCGGACAGGAGATTGGAGGAACTTGCGGGGCGGATTCATCCCAAAAAAGTGACCCCTACCACACTTGAATTCTTTGACATTGCCGGATTGGTCAAGGGAGCGAGCAAGGGAGAGGGATTGGGGAACCAATTTCTTGACCATATCCGTAATGTGGATGCAATTGCCCACACGGTTCGATGCTTTGAAAACAGGAATGTGGCTCACGACTTCGGCTCACTCGATCCGGTGAGAGACATTGAGGTGGTCAATATGGAACTCATCCTGGCGGACCTTCAGACCTTGGAGAAGAGGATGGCCAAAGTGGAGAAACTCCACCGGGTTGGCGCCAAAGAATCCGCTCTGGAATTAGAGGTGTACCATGAGGTTCAGGCTGTTCTGAACAGAGGCCAAATCGCAGGGACCCTCCCTTTTACAGGAGAGAAGAAGGCAATCTTTTCGGATCTCCATCTTTTAACTTCAAAACCCGTTTTCTATGTGGCCAATGTGGATCAAGGGGAGTTGAGAGGAGAAGGGACATGCCTGAAGGAGATGTTAAACCGGGCACAGCAAGAGGGATGGGGGGTGGTGGTTATCTGTGGCGACCTGGAAGCCGAGATCTCGGAATTAAAAGAGGAAGAAAGAGAGGAATTCAGGATGGAACTTGGGCTTGAGGGTTCAAGTTTGGAAAGATTGATAAGGGTGGGTTATGAGGTGCTCGACCTGGTCACCTTTTATACAACGGTCAGTTCTGAACTCAGGGCCTGGACCGTCCCCAGGGGAACTCCGGCTCCGAGAGCCGCAGGAAAGATTCACAGTGATATGGAGCGGGGATTTATCCGTGCAGAAGCGGTCTCATTCAATGATTTCATTGCCTGTGGCTCCGAACATGTGGCAAAAGAGAAAGGGCTTCTCCGTTCGGAAGGGAAGGACTATCTCATTCGGGACGGAGACATCATCCACTTCCGTTTTCATGTATAATCACAGGGAATCAGGCTACCAGGAAATCAGGAGGCAGAATACCGGGGGATCAGAACATCAGGTGAAAGAAGACAAAGATTTTATAACCTGATGTCCAGATGTCCTGATATCTACCACCTGATAATCTGATATCCAGATAACCGTTTTTCAGGATTGACTTCGGATATATTAAGGATCAACCCATATGAAAATATTTCAATACCTCTTCCATATGATTCCTGTCCTCTGGTCTCTTATCAGGGACATCGTTTTCGGGAGCCTCTCGAAGGAGGAAAATCGTCTTCATTATCTTTTTGGAAAAGCAAATGCCTATGACCAGGCCAATCTGTCGGATCGATCCGTCCGAATCTATGAGGAGATATTGAAAAAAGCCCCTGATTCCATTCCTGTTTTTATGAATCTCGGAGGGATCTGGTTTCGAAGGGGGATGTTTGAAAAGGCGATTCCTTATTATGAGAAGGTGGTCCGTCTTAACACGAAACATTACCAGGGACACTACTGGTTAGCGGTTTGCTACTGGGAATTAGAAAGATATTATGCGGCCATCAACACACTTGAGGAAGTCATCGAATTCCTTCCCACCTTTAAAGATGCCCTCAACCTGATGGGCGATTGTTATGAGAAAGTGGGGGAGGGGGCGAAGGCGGAACATTACTACCTGAAGGCAATCAGTGCGGACCCGGATGGGAGAGTGATCCAAGCAGGGATTCTCAATCGCTCGATTCAGGAGAAGAAGAGGGAGGAGAGGTTTAGGCATTGAAAGACGGGAAGAATGCAATGAAACAGGTGAGCGAAAGGGTTCTTTTCAAACCGGAAAGATAGGGGCCCCCTTAAATCGCTTCCTTCTTTGTTTTTTCCTTGGCTAAAAGAAATTTATCCTCATCCATAATCCGGGGAGATATCCCCTGAAATCCTCCGAGGTTCGGGTCAGGAGGCAGGAGAATCCAGGCGATTCCGAGATCTTTGTCCACCTTGACTACCTTATCACCAGGTTGAAGCTTCTTCATGGATAAAATAACGAATTACACGAAGGGTAACGAATTGAACGAATTTTCATTATCATTCTGCACTTGGTTCAGATTTTAGGGTTTCTTTTGCTACCATTAGCATTATTCGCCATTCCATTTCAAGAGATTATTGATCTATCTGGAGGGCCAGAATAGTAGAGAATGGACTCGCGAGACCGTTTTCAACAGATTCGGCGCATCTTGATATACATCCTTATTCTCAACTGGGGCGTGGCAGCAGCAAAACTGATCTATGGTTGGATGATCCGGTCTGCGAGCATGAAGGCCGACGGGTTCCATTCTTTTTCCGATGGGTCCTCCAACCTCATTGGCCTCATAGGCATCTGGGTAGCCTCTCGCCCCATTGATAAAAATCATCCCTACGGCCACAAAAAATATGAAACCCTTACCTCGGTGGCCATCTCTGCCCTTCTCTTTTTCGTTTGTTTCAATGTACTCAGAGAAGGGATCGCTCGTTTCATTGATCCTGTGATACCGGAGGTCAACCTCAATGCTTTTCTGGTGATGATCGTGACCATGGCCGTCAATATTTTTGTTATGGTCTATGAGAATAAAAAAGGAAAGGAGTTAAAGAGCGATATCCTCGTCTCCGATGCACTCCACACTCGTGCAGATATCCTGACCTCCGCCTCTGTCATCATCACCCTCATGGCCATAAAATTTGGGTATCCCATGGTCGATCCCATTGCCTCCCTATTCATCGCTCTCTTCATCGGATATGCGGCCGTTCAAATCCTGAGGGAGAGCAGCCGGGTGCTCAGCGATGCGGCGGCAATTCCCATCCAGGAGATCGAGAGAGTCGTCCTCGCCATTAAAGGAGTGAAGGAATGTCATCGAATCCGGAGCAGGGGGCGTGCGGATGATATCCATATCGATCTCCATATCCTGGTTGACCGGGAGATGGATGTCCACCGGGCCCATCACCTCTCTTACGCCATCGAGAATAAAATTAAAAGAGATTTCAGGGGGGTGACCGATGTGGTGGTCCACATGGAACCGATGGAGATGGAAAAGAATAAAAAGCGGTTTTAGTCTTATCAGAACCATTTTAAAATCCCTCCTGAAATCCCTTAAATAATTCTTGACAAACCATCCTCTCGAAGTGTAGAAAAAAGAAAAAAGACAAGACATCAATAAGAAGTTGGAGAAATAAGTATGGGACTCGCTAATAGTGGCCACCTTTTCCCAAGAGAAGGATGGATGGAAAAGGGACTTGGCGCTTGGTAGGCAGAAAAGAGTCAGGTCTTTCTTTTTTGGCGAGTTGATTTTTATTCAGGGAGGCGAAGATGGTAAGGAGGAAGATCATCTATCTTATCATTCTGGTGGGAATTCTCTTGATCGGGAAGGCGGTAGATCTTTCTGCACAAAACCTTCTCGATACTGGAATAAGAGAGTATAAGGCTGAAAATTATGAGGAGGCACTCGATGGCTTAACGAAAGCAAAATCCCAACAACCCGATTCCTCTCTGATCGCTTTCTATCTCGGGCTTACCTATAAGCAGATGGGAAATTACAAGGAGGCCGTCGCTCAGTTCAAGGATGCGTTACGTCTTTCTCCGCCTAAAAAAGAGGCTTATCCTGAACTCATCGAAACCCTCTTCTATCTCAATGAGGTTAAGGAGGCAAAAAATTGGATGAATCAGGCTGAGAAAGAGGGAGTGGAACCCGGGCGCCTTTCTTTCCTAAAAGGGCTCCTTCTCTTAAAGGAGAGGAATGAAAAGGGCGCTCTCAAAGCCTTCAAGAAAGCAAAAGAGCTTGATCCCTCCCTGTCCCAGGCAGCCGACATCCAGATGGCTAGGATTTACGCGAGGCAGAAGAGGTTTTCAGAAGCAAAAGAGAGCCTGAAGGCCGTCATCTCGGTTGATCCGGCCTCTGAATCCGCTGCCTTTGCCAAAGAATACGAGGATGCCCTTGCCCGGAGCGCTAAACAGTATAAACCCTGGAGCGTCGTTGCCGGAATCGCCTATCAATACGATGACAATTCGCTTCTGAAACCCTCCAAACGCATCCCGGATGTGGACATCTCCGGAGAGAAGGACTCGAGCATTGTGACCTCCTTCAGGTTCATCTACACCCCTCTCCTGAAGGAGCCCTGGATCTTTACCGGGCAGTATGCTTCCTATACAAACACCTACTTTGATAATCATCAATTGAATCTTATCAACCAGTCCGTTTCTCTCACCCCGGGTTACAATTTTAACCGGGGAGTGATCAGGCTTCCGGTCTCTTTCACCTACCAATGGCTCCGTGAGAAGGAGTATCTCCATCTCACACAGACCAGGCCGACGTTGCATCTCATGCTTTCGAACGATCACTTCCTTCAGTTATCAACAGGGTATGCCCGGAGGGAGATGTTGAGGTCTCCTCCCAATCATGACCGGAACGAAGAGCGGGATGGAAATATATGGAGCCTATCTCCGGGATACCTCCGTCCCTTTAAAGGAGGGAAGGGGCTCTTCTACTTCCACTACGAATTTTCAAGCGATGACACTGAAGGGAAAAACTGGGAGAATATCGGGAACCGGTTCACCCTGGGACTCATCCTTCCCATTGTTGAAAAGGTGAGCCTGTCCCTCTCCGGAGACATGTTATTACAGGATTATCGCCATACCCATACCTTCTACGGGATGGAACGAAGTGACAGGATCTATTACGGCTCCGCAGGCGTTCGGTGGGAAATGTTGAAAGGGTTGAAGCTCAACCTCCAGTATGGTCATACGAGGGCGGATTCGAACATCGATGTGTATGAATACAGAAGAAATGTGGTTCAATTGGGGGTAGAATATACCTTTTAAGGAGAACGAACATGTTCATCGGACAGCGATACAGGAAAATGATGATCCTTTTCGGTTTTTCGCTCTTTCTTATTTCTACGGCCGTTCTCTTTGGGCTTCAGGCCAGAGCGGCAGAGCCGGTTGGAAAATTTACGCTCGTCGAGGGAAAGGTCGATGTCTTGAGGGGAGGAGCCATGCCTGCCCTTTCGGTCAAGACGGGCGCCCCCGTCTTTGTAAAGGATATCGTAAGGACCAAGAGCCAGTCCAAGGCTGAAATCCTTTTCGTCGATGGAAATCAGATCAAAATTGGACAGCGGACACGGATCGATATCAGCGAATATTTCTCCGACGAGAAGAAGAGTGTGGGCGTTATCAAACTCCCGAGGGGAACGGTGGAAGCCATTGTGCCGCCAAAAGTGGTCGACCGGATCAAACTCTCTCCGGAAGCCAACCGGTTTGAAATCCAGACTCCGGTTGCCGTGGCAGCCGTCAGGGGATGCGAGTACAAGGTCTATCAGAGCGGGAATTCTGCAACCATCTATGTCACCGAAGGGGTCATCTATGTGGTCAATCCCAAGTTCCCAGGCCAGGTGATCGAAGTCCATGCCGGGGAGATCGTGACGATCTATGCGGATCAGCCGGCAACCGCATCAAAGCCGAGAAAGGCGACCGAAGAAGAGAGGAAAATGTTCGACCGATTAGCCCTTCTGGATGAACCCTCGGGTGTGCTCGATTTTTCAATCATGACCCAGCCCCCTGGCCCCGGGACCTCAACCCAGCCTCCGATCACGGAGACTTTCCCGGGCATCATCCAGCGACCCAGCGGTCCCATTCGACAGGCCCCTTAGTCGAAGGGTTTTATTATTGTCTCGCTCAGGGGGAAAACCATCGTCTTTAGGCGAAGACTTTAGTATGCACACTGTGTGCAGGTTTTTCAGGTTTTCCCTCGTGAGAATTTCTTTGATAGTCTGTTTTTTCTTTAGCCGGCTTCAGTCGGTAGAGAATCCGCCAGCTTGTAGCTGGTGGTAGTTTACTTCTCTGACAGGGCAGGAATCGCTTCCCCCTTGCGTTCGAGGAGGATGGATTCCTCCCCTTCTTCCAGCTTATAGACCTCCACGGGTTTCTCTTTCCCCTTGACGATCACCTTTTCAAGCCCTTCGATTTTCAATTTATAGATGGACTCCTTCCTGAGCGCATCCCTGATCCGGGCAAGGGTGAATTCGGTGATGAGGATGCGGGCATCGTATTTCCTCGTCAATCCCTCTACCCTGGCGCCGAGATTGACATGGTCGCCGATGACCGTGTAGTCCATCTTTTTACCCTCGGCCCCGATGTTTCCGACCACAACCTCTCCGGTATTGATGCCGATTCCGGAATCGAAGGGGGTTTTCCCTTCCGATTCCCATTTGAGCTGAAGTTCTTTCAGACGTTTGACCATATGGAGGGAACACTTCACCGCCAGTTCAGCATGGTTCTCCTGAGAGATGGGGGCGCCCCAGAAGGCGACGATCTCATCCCCGACAAACTTATCGAGGGTTCCATTCCATCGGAAGATGATGTCCGTCATCTCTCCGAGATACTCATTGAGCATGGCCACCACTTCTTCAGGCGTATGCTTTTCCGAAAAAGTCGTAAATCCTCTGATATCCGAAAAGAGGACCGTGATCTCCCTTCTCTCGCCTCCTAATTTCGTCAACCCCGGATTTTGGATCAGGGCATTGACCACCCTCTCCGTGGCATAGTTTGAAAACATGGATCTGATCTTTCTCGCATAACGCTCCTCGATGGCGTAGTTGTAAGCGGTCATGCTGATGAAGATGAGGAGGAGGTTGTTTAAAGGATAGGCCATATTCACCCAGAGATTCTGAAAAGCGAAAAGGAGATAGCCCGCCATGGATACCAGGGCCAGGCCAAGGCCTGTGATGACCGATGTTCCAAGGGCTTTCACCCAGACGGCGGAAAGGGTAAAAAGGAGGCCGGATAGCAACAGGAGAATGAAATCGAAATGGAAAGCCGCCTTTTCCATGACCCGGTGATCGAGGAGAGAGGAGATGACGTTGGCATGCTTTTCGATTCCGGGCATGGCGGCTGAAAAGGGCGTGACCCTCAGATCATAAATTCCAACGGCTGTCGCACCGACCAGAACGATCTTTCCCTGGAAGGAGTCCGGTTTTATCGTTCCATCGAGAATATCGGCGATGGAGAGATAGGGAAAGGTATGATTGGGCCCGTAATAATGAATCAGGCTTCTCCCAAAGCGGTCCGTGGGGATAGACCGTTTCTCTCCGAGCTGGATGCCTGAGGTGGCCTTCAGAATCATCTTTTCGCGTGGAACGCCGAGGTAGATCGATGCCGTCAGCAGGTCGATGGAAGGGAAGAAATAACCATCGAATTCAAGAACCATGGCCTCCCATCGGAGCGTCCCATCTCCATCCGGAAACATGTTGACATGCCCCAGTCCCATGGCTTCCCGAATGAGGTCCGGGACAGGAGGAAGGGGTTGTTTCATAGAGATCGGAGCATATTGTTTAAACCTTTCTGGATCGTGGATAGATCGGAAGACCGAATCAAGAAGATATTTATGGTCCGGCACGCCGGATTTTCGGTCGAATTCAAAGGCGACCGGAAGCAAGACATTCCCCGCATCCCGGATGACACGGCCCAGCATCCCGTCATTTTTTTCATGCTCACTGAGGATGATATCCAATACGATGACCTCTGCTCCTCCCTCTGCCAGTCGCTTCACCAGTTGGGCGATCTTATCTCTGCTCCAGGGCCACCTTCCGAGCTTGCCGATACTCTTTTCGTCAATGGCAGCAATGACAATATGTTCTGAGGGTTTGAGGGCGCCCCTGATCTTAAACCGATAATCGTAGAGTTTCTCTTCCAGAACTTCCCCTGGAGGAAATCTGATCCACATCAGAATGCCGAACAGTAATGTGACCAAAATGCCGATGAGGAAAGTGATCCTAATTCTTCTGGAGATTTCCATCCTTTTAGTCCATATGGTTTCGATCGAATGAGGGGCTTTGACGGAATTGTTTCTTTTTAGAATGAATCTTCCTCTCCTCTATTCTTCTCTCCTTCGCCTTTAATGGGACTTTCGTCAGAAGACGTCTCTTTTTAGGCCGGTTCAATCTCAGCAGTTTTTTTTGAAGTCTCTCATAGGCCAGTCTCAGATTTTGAGATTGAAACCGGTGTTCCGTTGCGGTCACCGTGATGCCAGAGGGAAGATGTTTCAGCCTGACAGCGGTCTCCGTCTTATTCTTTCTCTGCCCCCCCGGACCAGAGGAACGGTAGGTGTCAATGATCACCTGCTTTTTTAGGATCTCAAGATCGTTATCAAACCTCTGGTGCATGGATTTAATCTCTTTAAATTACGATTTCTATGGTTAGGGTAACGATGCTCGCCCTGTACCATGCTAGGTTCAGGGCTCGTTTCGTTAAAAGGTTATGTTGTTCGTCTTTATATTTCTTTAGCCATAACCCTTTGACCATAAACGATACGGGCTTCTTAACCTTAACCTTCTTTCTTTGTTTCTTCTTTGGCATCCGCGCGATGTTTGATGACCAGGGCATCCACCATGAAGATTACATCCTCGGCGATATTGGTGGCATGATCGGCAATGCGTTCGAGACATCGACCGACAATGATCAGATGGACTGCTCTCGTGATGGTCTTCTGATCTGAAATCATATAGGTGAGGAGCTCTCTGAAGACCTGGTCATTTAATCCATCAACGAGGTCGTCTCTCTCGCATACCGAACGCGCCAATTTAGAATCTTGGTTTACAAAGGCGTCGAGGACATCTTTCACCATCGACTGGGCGATCTCAGCCATCCGGGGAAGATCGATGTAAGGTTTGAGCTGGGGTTCTTGGTTCAAGGAAAGGGCCCGTTCGGCAATGTTGACCGCCTGATCACCCATTCGTTCCAGGTCGGTGATGATTTTCATGGCGGAGGTAATGAAGCGGAGGTCAACCGCCATCGGTTGTCTTAGAGCTAAAAGCTTTAAACACATCTTATCGATAGCAAGTTCCATATCGTTAATCTGTTTTTCTCTCTTAAAGGTCTGATTCGCCAGTTCGGAGTCCCGTTTGACCAGAGACTGAACGGCATCATGGATGGTTTCTTCCACAAGGGTGGCCATCTTTAAAAGATTCTCCTTCAACTCTTCCAACTCTTTCTGAAATTGGGTCTCTCTGGTCATCGTCATCTCCTTCTGCTAAAGCTGATTGCACAGATTGTTTAAAAAAAGATTACGCAGATTCAAAACACAACCCGCTTCACTTGACAACTCTTGTTGCCGAAATTAACAAGCAAGCCAGCGTGGAAACCGGATGCTCTTAAATAAGAAATCAATTGATGTTGAGAAAGAGCAGGAATATTTCCTGCCAAAGATTTAATTTCAACGATTACTTCCTCTTCCACGACTAAATCTACTCTAAAGCTACCCATTCTCTTGTTAAGATAAAATACATCAAATAACTTTTCTGTACTGTATTTCAACCCTTCTTGGTCAAATAATACCTTTATTGCATTATGATATATTTTTTCATTAAATCCAGGTCCCAATTCTCTATGGACTTTAAAACAACAACCAATAATACGTTCTGTAAGCTTATCTTTCATCGGTGTAATCAAGATTTGGAATCTATGTAATCAAGCGATATGTCACACCTATTGTTACCCGAAACGTCCCGTGATGTAGTCTTCTGTCCTCTTAAGGCCGGGATGAGTAAAGATCTTCTCCGTGCGGTCCACTTCGATCAGTTCGCCCAGGTAAAAAAAGGCCGTGTAATCAGAGACCCTGGCGGCCTGTTGCATATTATGAGTAACGATGACGATGGTGTACTTGGTTTTCAACTCCCTTATTAATTCCTCGATTTTCTGAGTGGCGATCGGATCGAGCGCCGAAGCCGGCTCGTCCATCAAAAGAACCTCTGGTTTCACCGCCAGGGCGCGCGCAATACAGAGCCTCTGTTGTTGCCCGCCGGAAAGTTCCATCGCGGAGTCCTGAAGCCGGTCCGCCACCTCGTCCCACAGGGCCGCATCCCTCAAACTCTTTTCAACCATTTCTTCAATCTTTCTTCTGGAATAGTTCCCGTTGATCCTCAAGCCATAGGCCACGTTATCAAAGATCGTTTTGGGAAAGGGATTCGATTTTTGAAATACCATCCCCACGTTCCGACGGACCTGGACAGGATCGATATTATCCCCACAGATGTTTGTTCCATCCAGCAGAATCTCGCCCTCCATCCTGGCGCCTTCCACAATGTCATTCAACCGGTTCAGACAACGGAGAAACGTTGTCTTTCCACATCCCGAGGGGCCGATCAGGGCGGTCACATGGTTGGCCCGGATTTCTAAATTAATATCCTTGAGGGCCTGGATCTCTCCATAAAAAAAGTTGAGATGGCGGACCTGGATTTTCAAAGGGTTGCTCATCTTTCATCCTTTCATTTTTTTTCGATACTGGTAGCGGACCAGGATCGCAGTCAGGCTGAGTGTAAAAACCAAAGCCAGGAGAACGAGCGCAGTGCCGTAAGCGATAGGCCTGACCTGATCGATCGCATGATGCTGTGTGGCTAAAATATAGAGGTGATAAGGCAAAGCCATAAACTGATCAAAAATGGATTTCGGGAGATGGGGCAGGAAGAAAGCGGCTCCCGTGAAGAGGATCGGCGCGGTTTCTCCAGCGGCCCTTGCCAGCCCAAGGATCACACCGGTCAGCATCCCGGGAATGGCATAAGGCAAGACATTGGTTCGGATGGAATGCCATTTCGTAGCTCCGAGGGCAAGCGCTCCTTCCCGGTAGGACTTGGGGACGGTTTTGAGGGCTTCTTCACAGGCCGTGACCGTCCAGGGGAGGGTCAACAGGCCCAGGGTCAGGCCGGCCGAAAGAATTGAAGTTCCGAAATTCAATGTTTGAACGAAGATGACCACCCCAAAGAGCCCATAAACGATGGAGGGAACCCCTGAGAGATTCCGGATGGAAAGACGGATCAAACGGGTGAGTTTGCCCGCTCTGGCGTATTCATGGAGGTAAATGGCCGCAAACATGCCCAGAGGAACAGCAAACAGCACGGTGATTACGCTGACGAGAAATGTTCCTAAAAGGGCAGGAAAGATTCCCCCTTTCGTCATGCCTTCCCGTGGGGGATGAGTCAGGAATTCCCATGAAATGACGCCGATTCCCTTGGAGATGACATCGAACAAGATGACCCCGAGAATCAGGATGACAAAGATGCCGGAGAAGGTGAGGACCAGGAATCCCAATTGCTCGGATATTTTCTTCTTCACCGATCCACCTCCTGGTATTTTTGAAGGATGATATCCGAGACCAGGTTCACCAGGAAGGTCATCAGGAAGAGAACAAATCCGATAATGAAGAGGGCATAGTAGTGCGTGGTGTTATAGGGCACCTCCCCCAATTCTATCGCAATCGTTGCCGTCATCGTCTGAATGGGATCGAGGAAGTTAAAGGTCAACGCCCGGGCATTCCCCGTCGCCATCAGAACAGTCATCGTTTCTCCGATCGCCCGTCCCATGCCAAGCATGATGGAAGCGATGATTCCGGAAAGCGCCGAAGGAATAGAAACGCGGACGATTGTCTGCCAGCGATTGGCTCCGAGGGCGTACGAGGCCTCTTTATAAGTTTTAGGGACGGCCTTCAGGGCGTCCTCCGAGAGGCTGATAATCGTCGGGAGGGCCATCACAGCGAGTAAAATGGAACCATTGAGCGCATTGAGGCCATGGGAAATTCCAAAGACGGTGGAAATCACCGGATTAACCAGGACAATTCCGAGAAATCCAATGACCACCGAAGGAATAGCCGCCAGGACTTCGACCGCGGGCTTTAAAATCTCCCGGATTCGAGGAGGGGCCGCTTCCGAGATAAAAGCGGCGCAGGCGACCCCGAGCGGAACAGCAAAGGCCAGGGCGCCCAGGGTAACCATGAGCGTGCTGTTTATCAGGGAGAGGATCCCATAGCGGGGGATTTCATAAGACGTGGGGTTCCAATGCGCACTGAAAAGAAAACTCTTCCAGCCAAGTTCCCTTAACGCGGGATAACCCTTGGCAAAAAGGAGAGAAAAGATGCCAAGGAGGATCAGAGTGGCCAGCAGACCGTTAACGAAAAAAAACCTTTCAATCAGGAATTCTTTGATCCTCTGGCTTCGAACACCGGCAAGTGTAAAGTCTCTTTTTTTCTCCAGGACGGCTTCTCCAATCTCCGCGTCAATTTCCAGTTGTATGATCCTTAATTTATAAAAAAAAATCAAGGGAAAGTTTTCTTCGTTTACCGAAGAAAAACCTTCCCCCGATCGTCCTTTTGTTCAGGCAGGTTTCGACCTTAGATGCCCTGTTTACGGTTAAATTCCATCCAGTGTTTCTGAACAGGGAAGAATCCTTGTTTGCGAACAATCTCCTGTCCTTCTGGACTCAATTCGAATTTGACAAAGTCCAGAAGCTTACCGCTTGGTTTTCCGAAAACATACTGGTTTAAGGGACGGCTAATGGGGTACTTTCCGGACATGACATTTTCCATGACGGCTGGAGAATAGGCTTCGGATTGAGCGTCGTTGGCGATACTCAAAATTTTAGCGCCTGGTCTCACTTCCCCTTTTTCATTCACCACATAACCAACGGCCACGTAGCCGATGCCGGCCTTATCCCGCTGGATCCCTTCCACAATTTGTGCATTTCCATTCATCATCTTCTTATGGGGGGAATAGTCCCCTTTGACCACAAATTCCCGGAAGAAAACATATGTTCCGGAGTTGCTCTGTCGGCCGTACAAGGAGATCGTCATGTCCGGCCCCCCGACTTCCTTCCAATTTTTAAACTCTCCCTTAAAGATCCTGCCCAGTTGTTCAAGGGTGAGTTTCGAGATAGGATTGTCGGGATGAATGATGGCCGAAATGCCATCGGTGGCGAAAACAACCCGGAACGGTGAAATGCCGGCCTTCTTTGCCGCCTCTTCTTCCTTCGGGCCCAGCTCGCGCGAGGAATTGGCGATATCCGTCGTCTTGTTGATTAACGCCGCAATGCCTGTCCCTGAGCCGCCGCCTGTCACCGCAATATTCACCCCCGGGTTCTTCTGCATGAAGACCTCGGCAAGTTTTTGCACGACATTGACTTCTGAGTCCGATCCTTTTATCTGGATCATGTTTTGCGCCCCTGCATGCGGGGCAAGAAAAAGAATGCCCAAAAACCCAATCCACAGCCCCAAAAACATCACTTTGATGCCCGTTCGTTTCATAAAACTTTCCTCCTTTTTAATTTTGTTCTCCAATCATTTTGACCCTCTTTTGTTACATTCATGTTACCGTTATGTTACCGTTCCTTTAAATTTTCTTCAATCCATTCGTTCACCTCCCTTCTAATTTAACCCACTCTTTAATGGGCCCTCATGGATATTGGCGGGCGATAAGGGCTCGTCGAAACACCACGCTCTCCTCTCAACAATTTTTTGGCATTGAGAACCGCCTGAGATAAATCCTCTTCAGGATTTTGGCAAATATCCCCGTGACCGGGGAAGATCTTTGAGATCTTGCGGGTTTCCAAACGCATGATGGAATTGACGTAATCCCCCACGCTTCCAGATTCCGCGATGTAGGAAAGTGTTCCTCCAGCAAAGACCGTGTCTCCTGAAAAAAGTGCCTTCGTTTTGAACTCATAGATGCATATGGAGCCTGACGTATGTCCCGGCGTATGAATCACTTCAAGCGTGTGACTCCCGAGGTCAAAAAGTGATCGATTCTCTAACCATAAATGTATGCGGAGCGGCACTTCATTCCGATCACCGGAGCGATAGAGGGTTACGTAGTGATCTTCCAGAGTGATTTTTGTTGCTGCAAAACGATGGGCGGCGATCAAAGAAGATTCCTGGAAATATCGATTGGAGCCAATGTGGTCCAAATGCTCATGGGTGTTGATCACCACGTCGATGTCCCTAATCTTCAGCCCCAGGCTGAGGAGTTGTTCCTGGAGACAAAGAAAATTCTGATCCAGACCCGAATCGATCAAAACATTTCGATAAGCTGCCCGAATCAGATAATTGTGACTGCCTTTCCCTTCCCCTTTTAAAAGATAGATGCCCTGCTGAATTTCTTCTGTTTTAGCTGTCATTACTTTTCCTCATAAACTTTGATTTGATTTGTTCTATCGACTGACCAATATCAAAAATTTGGTCTAAACGATTTTCCTGAAAATAACGATAAAGCTCCGGTTTCAGGGAGCAGAGTTTAACCCCACCGCCCAAGAGCTGGAACTCCTTCTTTATCGTATTCAAGACGCCTAAGATATAAACTCCCTCTGATTCATCCAGCCCCTCCATATCCACGATGACCTTTTGGAATGATTCCCTAATATGAGGAGTCAGATACTCCTTTACCGATAAACGTTCGTTCACTCCGGCAATCCCCGATAGTTTGATAATCAAGAAATCTTCGCTATATAGAAATTTATAATTCATTAATGTTCTTCCTTTTGATTTAAATAATCCCATGACCTCTTTCCATCTCCACTCCTCTTAAAATTTCCTTAACGGGTAAGAGGATAGAAAACATGCGCCCCTTTGGGGTATGATGATTTTGCCTTACTAAAATCCAACTTTCTTCCGACTCTATTAAGACCAATTAACCTATAGATTTCCACCAACAGTTTTAAGTACCGCAATCTTAACAAAAAAGAATTTAATCTCCTCCGCATCATCACCTGAAGACCTCCCTTCGCAAGTCGTTTCCGTTAGTTCAAGGCAATCTCATTCTCTCTATCAGATTCGAATCCCCCAGCTTTCAAAAGCTTCCTCTTCCTTCTTAGTAGCACCAAACCCGCCACATTTTGTACAAACCCTTCTTAACGTAACGTTAATCTGGTCAGAGTCTTTGATTAAAAAGCCTTTTCCGCTGCAAAGTGGACAGATCAGCATCCCATACTTTTCCGGAGCAAAATTCTTATCCATGGTTCTCTCCTCCTCGATTTTTTAAAAATGATTTCAGTGTTTCTTATCTGCCCATCATTTAACTAATTTGTCTTGTGAAGATAAAATCCCCCCCTTTTTCCGCTCATACGCCACACCACACGAATCCATTTCCATTCTGCCCCCCTTCCTCCATGTCATCACAGAGTGACTCCCCTCTATTTTGTTTTTGCTGCCTGGCTATTTTGAGGGATTGATGATTCTCTGGGATCTGATCAATAATCTCTCCACAAAAAATGCATTTCCATCCCCAAGAATACCCACCATAGTCACAAAACTTTTTGAGGATCATGGTACCGCCACAGCGATGACAATCCATATGAACCTCCTAAATAAATTTAGTATCCCCATTCAAACAGATAAATGTCACGATTTGATGACATTAATGAGAAATTCTTGTTAAGGACGTCGAATACACATTACTTTCATAATTTGATTTCATCCTAACGGGCAACAGGATAGAAAATGTGCTTCCCTTATTGGGTTCACTTTGGACTAAGATCTTCCCCCCATGTATGTCCACGACCTCTTTAACCAAGGAGAGACCCAACCCCACTCCTTTCTCGAAGGAAACATTCTTTCCTCTATAAAAAGGTTCAAAGATCTTTTCCAAGTCTTCTTCGCAAATCCCAATCCCAGAATCTTTAACGGCAATCTCTACGACGCCGCCTCCATTATTTCCTTCTAAGTAATGAGCCATGGAGATTTCCACCTTCCCTTCATTCGATGTGTATTTAAGGGCGTTAGAGATGAGGTTATCTACGGCCCTCTGTAATAACTGCTCGTGACATTGAATTGTTGGAATAGAAGGAGGGGACTGGAAAAGAATTTCTACCTTCTTTTCTCTGGCGGCGTCTTGCAATAAATCGACCACTTGTTGAACCATGGATGGAATCTCGACTTCCCTCATTTCTTCTTTTCGCTCATCGAAAGGAAAATCATAAAATTTGAGAATGTCCTCCACCCATCGTGTCAGTCGGAAACTGTTTTCATATATATTTTTTATAAATTTAAACTTCTCCTCTTGCGTTCTTTTGCGCAACAATAATTTCGCGGAAACCCCCATGGAAGTAAGATGATTTTTAAGGTCGTGGACCACTCCCCGAAGATTCTCTTCTGTTTTTCTCATCTTATGTTGAAGATGATCGACTTCTTTATGAAGTCCGGAGAGGGTAGTCCTTTTGTTCACGATTTTTTCAACCCTTAGAATTAATTCATGAAGAGAAAACGGCTTGGTGAGATAATCGTCGGCCCCCAGCTCAAGTCCATAGACCTTGTCTTCTGGCATGGCTCTGGCGGTGAGCATCAATATTCCCATCTCATTGATCTCTTTTTTTTGACTGCGACGGATGAGGCGACAGAGTTCCCAGCCGTCAATCCCTGGCATCATTAGGTCGAGGATGAGAAGGTCAGGATTTTCTGATTCAATTCTCTCCCAGGCCTCAAATCCATCGTAGGCATTGATCGTTTTATATCCCTTTTTCTGGAGGTTATAAGATAGCATTTCCACAAGATCTTTTTCGTCATCGGCGATTAAGATCTTAGCTTTTCCGGGACCCTCCCAATCCTTTTCGTCATCCATAATCGTTTCTCCAAATGTTTCATGATTCCCGATTTGAGGGAGAATACTACTTTCTATTCTATCTCGAAAGAAAAAGAGGCTAACACCCCTTTCAATTATAGCCTTCTTGACATCTTCCTTATCCTTTTCAGCAAGAATGAGGGACTTCCAAGAGGTGAGGTGATGGCGTTCATGGAAATCGGAATTGGCCAGGAAAGGGAAACGTTCCAATCCTATAATGGGAAAGAGGTCCTCTCGGTTGGCAATCTCCCATGCATCAATCTTGCCCGTATATCTCTCCCGATATTTCCATAGGTGGAGAGGATGGCTCTGAATAGAAAGGGTATCCCCTTGTAAGAAGTAGGAAAGCTTCAAATGGGGATGAGAAGCAATGGCAAGGCCGCCCTGACGATGAATCTCTTTGATGACGCCATCAGCATCTTGATTGGGATTGATCGGTTCTTTCAAATCAATGCCGAGGATGTGGTAATCTTCAGAAAGGTTACAAATCTCAAGACCAGGGATGACTAAAAGGTTATAATTATTTTTAGCCCAAAGAGAGACTTCTTCAATCTTACGGAAATAGGTTTTCAAATCCTTGATCGATTTTCCTTCTTCGTGAATTTCGAGGCTCCTCGGGGATTGGGTATCAAAAAGATGATCGGTGATGGCGATCACATCGAAACCTGCTTCCCCATAAATCTTTACAATCTCCTCCACTGGCATAGACCCGTCGCTGAAGGTAGAATGAATGTGCAAATCAGCCATTAACCATTTTTTCATGGTATTAGATTAACCCCTTAATGTGACAAGAAAATGTCAAGCAAGTGAAATTTGTGTGAAAAGTTGAAAGGGTTGTGAGTCAAAGAGCGTAAGAGGGATATTCGTATCAAATAAACGGGAGGTTTAAGGAGGTTTAAGAAGGAAACAACTTCATTCGTTTTCTGCTCGAAATCGGTATCCCACTCCTCTGAGAGTTTCAATATATTTGCCCAAATCTCCAAGTTTTTCCCTCAAATGGCGAATATGAGCATCCACTGTCCTGTCATACCCTTCGTAGGTGTATCCCCATACTCTGTCCAAAAGACTTGTGCGAGTTTGAACCCGCCCCCTTTTGGAGGCAAGCTCCACAAGAAGTTTGAACTCGGTTGAAGTTAATTGGATAGGCATTTTTTTTACAGAAACATGATGCCCTTCAATATCTATCAGGAGATCTCCAATTTGAAGAGACTTCTCGCTTTCTCGATCAATTTCCCTCATTCGGAGGATGGCCTTCACCCTCAAGACCAATTCCCTCGGACTGAAGGGCTTGGTGACATAATCCTCTGCACCTATCTCAAGCCCAATAATTCTGTCTGCTTCTTCAGCCCTTGCAGTGAGCATTAGAACGGGAATTAGTCTCGTGAGGGGATTCGATTTAAGTGATCGACAGACATCCTTTCCATCCATCCCAGGAAGCATCAGATCCAGAATAACGAGGGCTGGGCGTTTCCTTCTTGCTTGTTCTAATCCGGAAGAGCCATCGAAGGCTGACATGACAGAAAACCCGGCTTGTCTGAGATGATATTCAACCAGATCAACAATATCCTTTTCATCCTCAACAATCAAAATAGGGTTCATACATCAATATTGAGTTCCGCTGTATCAGGATTGGTTGTTCATGGGATCTCAATTCGAATAAGACCGGCCATAGGGTGCAATATCTTATATACCAACATAAGCAATCGGTTCTGAACTTCGTTGCGTTTATTTAACCCATAGAACTAAATTCTGTGTACCAAAGGAATTGGGGGCAAGTTCCATGCTCGGAAAATCCTCCAACCAATGGTTATCAACAGAAAATTTATATTCGTAGCGGCCCGGAGGCAGGCTGGCATTAACCTTCCAGTTTCCGTCCTTACGCCTCTTCATGGGTATTGATCGAACATCCCAATGATTAAATTCCCCTGCGAGAAATACCTCTTTTGCCTCTGGCGCGGAGAGGCTGAATTCTACCTTTTTCTCATTCTTCTTGATCGTTTCCTTTCGAACTGATTTTTCCATGTTTTTTATCTTTCCCTCATCTTTCCTTTTCATCCCAAATCCTCCTTCGATATCCATGCGTTAGTTTTCTACAGAGAGTCTCTCAGATTTAAACCTCCAGAAATTTCTCCCAATTAGATAGCACGAACTAAAACTCAAAACGATAAACAGCAAGGTGTCCTTCATTAGGAACAGCCAAACGATTCCGAGGGTAATCGCTACGACGGCGCAAAGCGTGACAAAGGCAGTAATAACTCCTTCCCACTTGACCAATAGGCATTCAAGTCTGATCATGATAATTGAAAGATAAGCGGTTTTCTGCATTTTAACATCCCTCCTTTTATAAGCTCTTTGGAAGATACAATTTGATTATTACAATTTTATTAAGGATTCATGAATTTTCTGTTAAATTTACGTTGGATGCACCGGAGGCTCATCGGAACAGAGAATATCTGGAAATCGGCCGATTCGCACTGGTCATGGATTGAAGCAAAAAGACTAAATTCTCTTTCGATTCTTTGACGTAGTCGAAATATCTGCTTCGCAGTTCCATCATCAGCATTCCCTGATAAGAAGGGAGATAAGCAGCAAGAATCTCCGCCAAGGGAATATTTCCCCATCCTACAGGCATATGGGCATCTCCCCGGCCAAATGGGATCTGGTGGGTTTGAATCTTCTCATGGTAATAGATGGTTCCTCCAAAATTGTCATGGATGTGAGTATGAGCGATAAACTGATGGACTTCTTTGACAGCTTCTACGGGATCGAATTGGTAAAAATGAGAAGCCATATAGAGGTGTCCAATATCCAAATTGACTCTAACGTTTGGTCTCCCTATTTTTTCTATCTGCTCCTTGAGAGGCTCTATCCTCTCCCCATAACAATAGGGACTATGAAAGAGGTAAGGCCTCGCATTTTCAATGCAGATGATGACATTGGGATATTCTTCGGAAAGCCTAAGAAGATGTTCCCTTTCGATCTCCATCAGTCGAAGAGCCACACTTCTTGAAATATTATTCTCATTTCGGATGGGAAATGTCTCTTCCGGGATGAAGCGGCCAGCATGGTAGACTAATATATTTGATCCAATCGCTAAGGTGAATTCAAGACTCGCTCTGAAAACAGAAATATGGAGTGCTGAATTCCACTGCTCCATCAGGTTCAAAGGATTGGGAGAGTGAACAGTGTATTCAAAATCGAAAGACCTCAAAATTTCTAAAACCAAATTTAACCTCTTCTCATTAAGCAAACCATTCCTAATAACATCCAGACCATGCAATGGAATCTCAACGGCTTCCAACCCAATGGCGGCATATTGTTCCAAGTCCTTTCTAAAAACATTAAGGTCCCCATCGATTCTTATTTCGTCAATCTTACTTCCGATTTTTGGGAAACCTATCATTTTCTCGACATCTCTCTTCTTGTGAGAATCTTTAAATAGAGTCTGTTTATAAATTGCCCTCTCAATCAGAATCGTCATTCCGGCGAAAGCCGGAATCCAGTCCTTTCAAGACCTTCTGGATGCCGGATCAAGTCCGGCATGACGGAAAACGCTGTTTATGGACAGACACTAAATAGAGTCGGTGTGGATAGCACCTCTTCCAAACTTCATCAGAAGACCCGCTCGCCGCACCTCCAGACCTTTCTGACCACTGGCAAGGTGTGATCCATTCTAACCTGAATTAGATCTGCCCTTTTCCCCGATTGGATGGACCCTCGATCATCGAGTTTTGCGATCCGTGCAGGATTAACTGTCACGGTAGCAAATGCATCTGGCAAAGAAATGCCCAGTTCCTGATGGAGCAAGAAAGCGCCATGGATCAAGCTGGCGGGAACGTAATCCGAAGAAAGGATATCTAATAAACCCCTCCTTGCCAACTCCAGGGCAGAGACATTCCCGGAATGGGACCCTCCGAGGACCAAATTAGGACAACCCATGAGGATGCTGAGTCCGTGATTCCGTGCTGCTTCTGCTGCCTCAACGGTAGTCGGGAATTCGCAAATCACAATTCCCTCTGAAGCCGATTCCATCACATGGTCCAAGGTGGTATCGTCGTGACTTGCAAGAGGGATTCCGCGCTTCCTGCACATCTCGACCAGAGCGGTCCTGTGTTTCGACGCATAGGTTTTCTGATTCTTCTGACGATTATGAATTAGTCGCTCCATCTGCCCCACAGTTAACCCGTATCTTCCCTGGTAATACTGAAACAGCTTTTCAACCTTGGTGAACTGCCGTTGGCCGGGTGTATGATCCATGAGGGAAACCAGCTTCACATCGGGATCATGAAGAAAAAAATCAAACATCTCCAGAACCTGCGGATAACCTATCTCGCAACGCATGTGCAGAAGATGTTCCGCTCTCAAAAATCCATATTTCTGGGCCGACTTCACTGCATCAGCCATTTCCCGGAGATCCCGAAGTCTGGCACTGTCCTCCAGCGTATCTCCCACGGCAAGGGCATCCAAAACGGTCGTAATTCCGGCAGCAACCACCGATGCATCATGGGAGAGAATCGCCGCCATCGATGGCCATCGAACTCCGGGCCGCGGGGAAAAATGCTTCTCAAGGTTATCGGTATGCAATTCAATAAGCCCCGGGAGGAGGAAATCGCCTTCCAGGTCAATGTAGGCAGACTGTTTGCTTCTCCCCCGGTCGATCGTATGGATCTTCCCATCTGTCACCCGGACTGCTCCCCGAAAGACCTCATCTGGGGTGACAACTTGAGCATGAGTGAAAATGATTTCTTTTTTCATGCTTGACCCCCATCGAATGTCATTTCGAAGATACATGTGGAAACCGCATCTCTCACCTCTTCATCATGAAAAACCCCTACAATGGCTGCCCCTCTCTCCTTTGCATCTTGGATCAGCTCCACGACCACCCGCCTGTTGGTTGCATCGAGGGCAGCCGTGGGTTCATCCAAGAGAAGAATGGGATAAGGCTTAATGAAACTCCTCGCGATGTTGATACGCTGCTGCTCACCTCCTGAAAAGGTTGTTGGCGAAATCCCCCAAAGCCGTTGGGGTATGTTGAGCCTCGTCAGCATGTCCTCGGCGTGGCGTCGTGCATTATGAGCGGCAATACCCTCTCGCTGCAGAGGTTCCATCACGACGTCGAGAGCAGGAATCCGAGGAATGACCCGTAGAAACTGACTGACATAGCCGATGGTGAGCTTGCGAATCTCAAGAACCTTCCGCAGTTCCGCCTTGACCATATCGACCCATTGACCCTGGTGCCTGACCAGAATCTTTCCATCACGGGCTTTATAATTGGCATATAAGAGGCGTACAAGCGTACTTTTCCCCGATCCGGAGGGGCCACAAAGAGCCAGGCATTCGCCCGCCTTCACCTCCAAACTGATTTTCTTCAAAACCGATAGTGTTACGCCCCCCTGCAAATGGAGAAAGAAGGATTTTCGAAGACTGTCAATAACGATCATTGGTTCCATATCCAAGCTTTCACCTCTCTTTAGGGCTGAATCACGGATGAGACCAACAGCTGTGTGTAGGCATGATGAGGGTCGTCGAGAACCTGATCGGTCAATCCCGATTCAACCACTTCCCCGTTTCTCATGACTAAAAGCCGGTGTGCGAGGAGTCGGACGACGGCAAGGTCGTGGGTGACGATAATCAAGGACAGCCCCAGCTCGGAAACCAAACTCCTCATCAAGTCAAGGAGCCGTGCTTGCACGGAAACATCTAAACCGCCGGTGGGTTCATCCATCAACACCAGGCGGGGTTTTGTGACTAGGTTTCTGGCAATTTGAAGTCGCTGAAGCATTCCTCCTGAGAAGGTCTCCGGCGAGTCATCGACCCGACCTAAGTCGATTTCTACTCGGTCTAGCCACTTAAACACTTCGGAACGAATTTTTCCATAATGGCGTGCACCAAGAGCCATCAAACGCTCTCCAACATTAGCCCCTGCACTGACCCGCATGCGAAGACCTTCCCGGGGGTTCTGCCGAACCATTCCCCACTCCGTTCGCATCAAGTACCGGCGTTGGGGGTCGGATAATCTTCCCACGTCCACCAGTCCTTCCTGTCCCATCCAATATTTAACGGTGCCGGTTGACGGTTCCAAATAACCCGAGAGGGAACTCAGGAGAGTCGTCTTCCCAGATCCAGATTCCCCAACGATCCCCAGCACCTCACCCGGCCAGAGATCAAAAGAGACATCCCGACAGCCTACCCTGCTTCCGAAATATTTTGTGACTCCCATGACCTTCAGCAGAGGTCCCTCATCATGGACAGACATGCTCAATCTCCTCTCTTTACTCGGGTAATCGCCATTTTTACTGCATCGGGTAGTGATCCCTTGTGACCCACTGCCCGCCGTTCCTGGCAATAATCCGTATCCGAACAGACAAAGAGCCGTCCGCCCTGATCGTCTGTGACGATTTCATCCAGGTAACTTTCACCTGAACCACACAAAGCGCAACAATGATCCCATTTCTCGATTTCAAACGGATGATCTTCAAAGTCCAGGCTTTTTACCGTGGTATATGGAGGAATGGCATAAATTCTTTTCTCTCGCCCGGCCCCGAAAAGTTGCAGAGCCGGCATCCGATTCATTTTTGTATTATCAAATCTTGGAATGGGAGACGGACTTGCCACGTAACGGTTGTGAACCATCACCGGGTACATGTAAGCCGTGGCAATATGACCATGAATTGAAATGTCTTCGTAAAGTTTTATATACATCACACCATATTCGCTCAGTCCGTGCATCTTGCGAGTCTCTGTTTCGCGAGGTTCCAGAAATCGGAGGGGTTCTGGGATGGGTACCTGAAAAATAATAATTTGCCCCGCTCTCAATGGAGTTTCCGGAATGCGGTGGCGTGTTTGGATCAGAGTAGCCATCCACGTCTTTTCAGTACTCCTCACCCCCGTCGTTTGTGTGAAAAATCGCCTGATGCTCACCGCGTTGGTAGTATCGTCGGATCCTTGATCGATCACCTTCAATATGTCGTCTGGCCCGATGAGGGAAGCTGTGATCTGGATACCCCCAGTGCCCCAGCCCAATGGCAACGGCATCTCCCTGCTACCAAACGGGACCTGATGGCCAGGGACCGCCACTGCCTTCAGAATTGCTCGACGGATCATCCGTTTCGTTCCTTCATCAAGGTACGCAAAATTATATCCTTTGATGAGCTGTAAACCGGTTTCTTTGATTCTCGGCTGCAGCACTAATTGTTTTCTCATTTTCCTTCCTCTTCAGCTTTCTCTTGTTGAACGCCGGACCGCAGGTTCCGAACCAGAGTCAATTCCGCCTGGAAATCGACGTAGTGAGGAAGTTTCAAATGCTCCACAAATCCAGAGGCTTGGACGTTATCATTGTGCATGAGCACGAATTCTTCGTCTTGTGCCGGAGAATCGACAGTTTCCCCCAATTCATGACAGCGCAAAGAGCGATCTAACAGTGCCATGGCCATGGCCTTCCGTTCGCAATGTCCAAAAGTAAGTCCATACCCTCTTGTAAAACATGGGGGCTGAGTTGCCGACCCCTTAAACTGATTGATCATTTGGCATTCCGTAACAGTGATTTCACCGATTTCAATAAGAAATCCCAGTTCTTCAGGATTTATCTCAACAGCAACTTCACCGAATCGTATTTCGCCGACGAAGGGGTGATTATAACCAAACCCCCGTTGAGTGGAATAGGCCAGGCCGAGCAGAAAGCCCTCGTCTCCACGGGCCAGATTTTGGAGCCTCAGATCACGATTCGTCGGTATTTGGAGCGGATGGAGGGTGAGATCTCCTACGTTTCTTTTATCTTCGGAAGCCGCTGTCTCGATCAATCCTTCCCGGTTCAACAGGTCAAGTACTCTTGGAACGGCTTCTTTCAGTGGTGTTGATGTAATTTCTCGAACCCTATCGTTCTCCCTATCTCCTGAATCGGATATCAGCGAGAAATCCAACAATCGATGAGTATAGTCGTACGTAGGACCGAGGATCTGGCCTCCCGGAAGATCTTTGAATGTGGCTGAGATCCGCCTCCATAGGGTCATTTGAGAGGTGTCGATGGGGAGAGACACACCCAGACGTGTTAACGTCGTGCGGAAAGCTCGCAGCAAGAAGATGGCCTCGATGAGATCCCCTGATGCCTGCTTGATGGCGAGGGCTGCGAGTTCTGGATCATAAAGCGATCCCTCGGTCATCACTCGATTTACGGCGAGGGGAAGCTGGTTTTCAATCTGCTCTACTGTCAGCTCCGGAACCGAAAGATCACCACGCCGTTTTTCGGCCAGAAGTTCATGGGCATTCAGGATCGCCTTTTCTCCGCCCTTCACTGCAACATACATGGGCTACTCCTCCACTGCTGTCGTTCTCGGCAAAGCAACGAGTGTTGAGCTGGCAGTGAAAAGAACGTCGACCCCGAGGGGGTAAATTCTTTGGTTCAAATGCCAACCCATCCAAAAGTTATCCGGCAATCCATGCACCTCAAGACGCTCGAACGTTTCAATCCCAGGGCCTCTTAAACGTCTACCTGAGCCCGAAGTAAAGCCTGACACCTGAATGATCAGTGTAGCGGATTGCTCAGGAAATTCATCTTGTCCGGCGTTGAACTGATCCAGGGTAGGGACTCCGTATCCCCGGGAAATGAGCGCAAAGGTCGCGTCAAAAGGTGAATCCACCAGCGGACACCCGCAGTGAAACCGAAGCCATCCTGATACATCCGATTTCTCGTCTAAATCCATCCATAAGGGTGTCTCAAAGTCGAGCAAGGTCAAGCATACTGCTGTTGTTGCGCCCCGAAGTGGCCTGGGAGACTGAATGCCCGTATCCAGATGGATCACCCTGCCAGGGTGGGCCATAGCGTCCAAAACCTGCCGAAAGGTATTCTGACTACCCAAGACCGGATCAGGGAATCCTGGCAACAAATTCGACATATTAACGGCATTGGTCATGTCTAATCCCCTCTTACCATCGTAAAGAATTCAACCCGGGTGCTTGCAGCCTTTTTCGCAATCATCGCCTTTCTATCCCGGATAGAGTTCTTGATAGGACGAATGACGGACTCCATGAGTGAAGAGTGTCGGGAAGGATCCTGCAACAAAGCATCAAATAGAGCCGCCAACTCGGCATGACGCCTATTCTGACCCATCACATAAGCAGTACCTGGAGCGCCTCCATCGACTTGAACTGTGCAACGAGTGACCGTCATCTCTCCTAAATTGAATTGCATACCGGTCCCTCCTGCTCTGGCCCGCACCATGACCAAGCCGGTCTCGTGGGGTCTCAATAAATGGTATTTCGGCTTCTCTCTGAGAGAACGCCAGGCCTCTTCCAGATCTTCTGGGCGGGCTTTAGCAAGGACGGCCATCCACTCTTGCCGCAATGGTGTATCGACTCTAAAGAATTCAGCCTCTTTGGACATGAAAAGCTCCTCCCAGTGGCTTTGAGGAAAGGGATTCATCCTTCCCTTCCAGGATCTCTCCGAAAAGATCATATTTAGCGGCAAATGATGCAGCATCAAGGCAGCGAAAGTCTTCGAGAGCCTCGGCAAGCTGATCGTGGGTCCAGTTCCACCACTGAATGCGTATCAGCGAAGCCTCCACTTCTTCACTCAATCGCCTTCGGATCACCCTGGCCGGAACACCGGCAACAATGGTATAAGGTTTGACCTCCTTTGTGACCACCGATCCTGCTCCCACGACTGCCCCTGTCCCGATCTTCACCCCTGGAAGGATGACAGCCCCGTGGCCGATCCAAACATCATGGCCAAGAGTGACCTTATGGTCGCGACGCCATTGAAAGATCTCCTCATCATCTTCTCCGAAGCCATAGAACTTGCTTCGATAGGTGAAATGATGCGAGGTCGCCCTCCATATGGGATGATTGCTGGGGTTGATACGGGTGTGGCTCGCAATCGAGCAAAACTTCCCAATCTCTGCATAGATGATCTGACAGTCGTTCATCACATAGCTATAGTCGCTGAAAACGGTTTCTCTCATCTCGGTCCGTGCCCCAACGGCCGTCCATCGCCCCAAGATTGAATCCTTGACACAGGCCGTAGGGTGGATGTAAGGCTCTTCTACTAATGGTGATTTTTCTTTTATAATTTCCTTACCCGCGGTATTCCGGATTCTTGATGAAACGCACTCCAATGTCTTCCTCTTTTATCAATGGAGGATCTCCTGGCCAATGACTCTCCTTCTGAAATAGTCTGATATCCTTTCCGCAACCCATATGATAAGTAACGTCACCACGGTGATCGCCAAGGCATCGGCATATCGAAACAGGCTCATCGCCATCTGAAGATTCACGCCAATACCGCCTCCCCCCACCACTCCTAAAAAGAGGGCAACCCTCAGATTAATGTCAAATCGATAGAGGGTATTGGCGATCAGGGAAGGGATGACCTGTGGCAGGACGGCATAACGCACCATCTGTATTCTCGTTGCCCCTGTGGATTCCAGAGACTCCAATGGCTTAGGGTCGATATTTTCGATGGCTTCGGCAAACAATTTGCCCAGCATACCCACGGTCCCCATGGCAATAACGATCATCCCGGCAAAAGGACCGAGGCCGATGACGACCACCAGCAAGAGAATATAGATGAGAGGGGGGACCGATCGCTCTGCCGCCAGCAATCTTTTCGTTGCTTCCCGGATGACCTTCGATGGTGAAATATTGCCGGCCCCAAGGAGGCCAAAAAACAAAGCGCCAATGGCCCCCAGAGATGTTCCTGCAAAAGCCATCGATAAGGTTTCCAGAATGGACCATAGGATCTTCCCTCTCGAAAAAACCCCCCAGTTCGGCGGAAGCATCTCGGTGACAAGATTGAAAAAATGCGGGATCCCTTCCCAAAACAGCCTTGGGCTTATTTTTAGATGCGCCACGCTCCAACCGAAAATGAGAATGAACAGACTTCCGGAAAAGAAGTAGGTTTTATACCACCGCTTATACCTTAAATCTCCTCTGTAATTCGTTCTTCTCCCGCTCATCTCAATAGCTCTTGTCCAACGATGATTCTCCTGACCCTTTCTGAAAGTTTTTCACAAAGCGTCACCAGGATCAAAATGGTGAGGATAGCAGCCATGGCCTCTTGGTACTCAAGCAATCGAAGAGAGGTGACCAGGTTATACCCGATGCCGCCCGCTCCGACGACTCCTAAGAAAATAGACATTCGGATATTGACTTCAAATCGATAAAGGGTATTGCCGATCAGGGAAGGGATGACCTGTGGCAGGACGGCATAGCGGATCACCTGAGCCTTTGTCGCCCCGATAGCGACCATGGACTCTACTGGTTTTGGATCCACCTCTTCGATGGCATCAGCGAACAATTTCCCCAGCATCCCGATGGAGCTTGCGGCCAAGGCCATCACTCCAGGGAAGGGGCCAAGGCCGACGATGGCCACAAAAAAGAGGACGACGATCAAATCGGGCAACGCCCTTTCCACCGAGAGGATGGTCCTGACGGTGTTTCGAAGAATTCGATTCGAATTCATGTTATGGGCTGCAACCAGTCCAATCACAAAAGATAGGGAGGCGCCAAGCGCCGTTCCAACAAAGGCAATCTCCACGGTTTCGAGAGCCGGCCCTACCAGCTCAGGAAATGTTTTCCATGCCGGGGGAACCATTTGCCCGAATAGGTCTATTCCGCGGGGAATGCCTGCGATCAGGGCCACCGGATCGACGCGACACATAACCGCGCTCCCCAACAACAGAAATCCAAAGATACCTGCGGGCAAAATATACTTCTGATACCTGCTCATCGTTTTCCCTGTCACAACTCTCATGACCCTCCCCTACGCTTATGCTTCACGGTGGCGCCTTTAAGCGAATAAGCCCGGGCGCTCCAATACGTTGAAAGGACCGCGCTTCAGGCATAAACATAATTACTCGTGCGATCTATGGTGAACGACTTAAGTAATGTGACATCCTTATATCTGTCATTCTGAGCGAGGCGAAGAATCTCAGGGCTGTGAGACCCCTCGCGAGCGCTCAGGGTGTCAACTTATTTAAGTCGTTCACTATAATAATCAGGCTCTAAAACTTACGAAATCTGCATGGCTGCTCCGTCTTTGTCCTCTTGTTTCCATTCCGTCACAGTCTCCCGCGGAGAGGGGAAGGTTTTGTCGACGGTCGCACCGGGAGCGTGTTTTCCAGTGCTATAGATCGCCTCAAGCGTGTTGTCGGATAGGAAGGGGTTTCCATCATAAACGACGTTGCCGTCCCTGATTCCGATGGCCCGCGTGCAGTATTGGCTTACGATTTTCGGAGCATGGAAGACTCCGATGATCGCCATTTCCTGGGTTAATGGTTTCAGGTAATCGAGCACCGCTTCCGTATTTTTGGGGTCGAGGTTGGATACAGGTTCATCGGCGAGCAACAAACAGGGTTCCTGAAAAATCGCTCTGGCAATAGCCGCCCGTTGCATTTCACCTCCGCTCAGGGTCTCCGCCCGGCGATAAGCGAGAGATCGAATTCCCACTTTATCAATCGCTCCAAGAGCGCTGTCTACCTCTTCATCGGTGAATCCGTAAAGAAGGCTGCGAACCGTACTGATCCGACCCAATCCTCCAGTCAACACATTCTCCAGCACGCTGAGCCTTTTAACCAAAATGGACCCCTGGAAAATCATTCCGATCTTCCGTCGTATCTTTCTCAGTTCTTGCCCTCTTTTCTCATTGATCTTTTGCGGGCCTCCATCTCCGTTTATTCCGTTTATGATGACTTCTCCATGATCAGGTTGTGTCAATCCGTTGATGCACCTCAATAACACCGTTTTTCCGACGCCGCTTTCACCCAGGATTCCAACAAATTCTCCTTTTTCAACTTCGAAACTGATGTTTTTAAGGAGTAGCCGGCCATCCGGCAACCTCTTGGCGATATTTCTTACGCTCAACATCTTTTGCCTCCTTTCCTTATGAAGGGTCAACCCTATCCTGTTTACCCTGCGCCGCCCTGAACCATATTGGTTCCGTTGGTTCCGGGCACTTCAGGGGTTCGTTCGCAATAACACAACTCAAGAGATCCTACCTTCCACGCCATTTCTAAAGTCTCCTAGATCATGCCCAACCCTTTCGCCACCTGACGAATATAGTCGTAGTCTTTGTCGGTCACCGCCACATAGCTTTTATTCCTCTCCCATCTTCCTTCAAATTGTTTGAATGCCTCCGGCGCTTTTTGTGGCATATCCAGAAAGGCCCGCTGTATTCTCTGAACGAACGATTCGTCCATATCCCCTCGGACCGCAAACGGCGATCTGGGAATGCTCTCTGATTTCCAAATGACGAATACATCTTCAGAAGCGATCAAGCCCTTGTCCTGCGCGCTCTTGTAAGGCCCCTCCCAGGTTGCTCCAAGATCCACCTTTCGGGCCTTCACAGCAAGAATCGATGCGTCATGCCCTCCTGCAAAAATAATCTCTTTGAAATCTTTGTCGACGCGAATCCCAATGGACTCCAGATGGCCCCTTGGAATCAAATGGCCCGATGTGGAAGCCGGATCCACAAAGGAGACCGTAAGTTTTTTCGCCCGGTCTTTCACGTCCTCCATGTTTCTCAACCCGCTCTCCCGGTGGGTGACAAAAATACTGTGATAGGTAGCGAGCCTTCCATCCCCTATGCTGCCTCCAATGATGGCCTTGGCATTGGCCCTTTTGGCGGCCAACACATAGGAGAAGGGGCCAAAAAAAGCCACATCGATCTTTTTCGCTCGCATCGCTTCCACCACAGCGGTATAGTCGGTTGCTTTAAACTCTTCGATTCTCACCCCTAACTCTTTTTCAAGATACTGTTTGGCCGGCGCGAAGGCTCTGATCATCTCCTCAATGTCCTCGGCAGGTATCAAAGCCATTCTGAGTATCTTCGGTTTTTCTTCTCCCCACAAAATCTCCGCTCTAATAAGGGACAGGCTGAGAACGAAGGTCATCAGACACCCCACGTAGGTTATCCATCTTTTCCACCCTTTCACCCTTCTTTTGTTCAACATGTCTTTTACCTCCTTTGCTAAAATTTGTTGTTGAGATGAATGTAGCCAAGGCATGTTACAGGATAATGAAGGCCAAGTTAAATTTTAGCGCCAAGAATTTCAGAATCTGATTCATGGAGCACGTAAATGGTGCTCCTCCTTTAAAAGGATCAAAGAAATTTCAACCTATTTACCTTACAGTTGCATGAAAATTATATGGAAAGGGAGGAATGCAACGTTAAGGTTTATAAATGATGATGTCGTCAAAGATCCTTTGGGTCAGTAAAAAGGGCTTGTTTGTAGATGGAATAGTACAAAAAAAACCGAGGACTCTCGGAGAATTGGCAACCCCCACTTCCATGACGCAGGCCCTTCCTAAACCTTCCTATTGACAAGGATGAACAGGAAGGTTTTGATTTTTTGTTTCGTCCTTTAACGCCTGCAAAATACCTTTTAAAGGTGGAGAATCTCCTCTTCCAAATATCTCACGTCCATGACAAGCGTCTGAGTTGTGACTTGACCTTCCCGGATCGATCTGGTATCTTTCGAGTTAAGGTCGATCAAGAAGATAGGGAGGACTCCATGGAGAAGAAGACACAACTTTCAGTGATCCTTACGAACGCACCCGGCGAGCTTTCAAAGATGTGCGATGTATTGAAGGAAGCTGACGTCAATATCCTGGCGATGAGCATTCAGAACGCAAAGGACTCGGTTAAGGAGCTTTATAATATGAGAGAAAAGACAGGGAGAAGGATTGCCCTTGCCGAAAGTTACCGGGGGATCCTGAAGGACTCCTCGGATTACTCTTTAATCCGGATTCTTGTCGACAAGCCGGAAGAGGCTGAACAGGCATTGCTCCCAAAGTCCTATCTATTTGATAAAGAACCCATATTAGTTTTTAAGCTGGTGAACAAACCAGGGATGCTGGGAAATGTAGCTAAGCGATTTGGCGAAGCCCAAGTGAATATTGACTATATCTATGGTTCTGCCATGGAAGATGCTAAGGAATCCATTTTCGTCGTTCATATTTCGGAATCGGATGTGGGTCGGATTCAGAATGTTTTCAAGGACCTTTAAGCTCTCTGGAATAATGGAATATTGGAATGATGGAAGAATGGATCAACACAGCTCAGGTGACGGACATGCGATATAGACATGGTCACGTTATTTTTTGTTTGCGGGGTAGGGTAAAATAAAAGGTCGAGCCTTCTCCAAGTTGGCTTTCCGCCCAAACTCTTCCGCAGTGGGCCTGAACAATGTGTTTCACGATGGAGAGTCCGAGACCTGTTCCCCCTAATTCTTGAGACCTCCCCTTATCCACGCGATAAAACCGTTCAAAGATTCGAGGGAGGTCCTCTTTTGGAATTCCAATACCATTATCCTTGATTGAAAATTCAATTTCTTTTCCATTCTTTTCAATAGCAGAGATCGCAATCTTCCCACCCTCCTGGGTATATTTAATGCTATTGTCGATGAGGTTGACAAAGACCTGCTCTAAATAATTTCGATCGGCCTCCAGAAAAAGACCAGGGGAGATGCCACTCCGATCAATGGAAATTTTCTTTTTCTCGGCTGCCTCTCTCATATAATCCATGACATCACTGATGAGATCGGGTATTGAAATACCTTCTTCCTGTAAAAGGAATTTCTTCGATTCAATTTTTGAAAGAATGAGGAGGTCCTCAACGATTTTCGTGAGACGATCGGTATGCCTTTTAATGACCTGAACAAATCCGAAGGCAACTTCCTCTTTCAAAGCCCCTTCCAAGAGGGTCTCCGCATACCCTTTAATAGTCGTCAGCGGGGTCCTCAACTCATGAGAGACATTGGCGACAAAGTCCTGCCTGATCTTCTCCAGCTCCTTTAACCGGGTGATATCATGAAAAACGGCAATCGCCCCCCTTTCTACCTCTTTGGAAGAGGGGGGAAGGCTCACCACATTGCACTCAAGCGTTTTTCCACCCGAAATGGGGATGTTTAATTCGAAAGAGATGTTTGTCCCATTCTTGATCACCTTCTGGATGGCCTCCTCCAATGCAGCATTTCGGATGATCTCAAGAGGGATTCTATCCGTCACATCATAGGAGAGAGAAAGGAACTTCCGGAGGGCCTCATTGGTCATCAGGATACGAGACCGGCTATCGACGACCAGAACCCCTTCGGCCATTCCTTTGAGGATGGTTTGGAGATAATCTCTCTCCTTAGAGATCTCTTCAATCTTTTTTCTGATCTGGACGTCCATCTCATCCATCGCTTTCGACAGCACTCTCAATTCGTCATTTTGGTCAACCCGAGCCTCTGTCAGGAAACGGTCGGAGACCAATTGTCTTGCCTTTTCCGTCATCCTCTGGATCGGGTCGGTGAAAATATTTGAAATATAAAAAGAGATGGGAAGGGCGATGAGTAAGCTGATCAGAAGGGAGGCAAGAAGAGACCACTTGAGTTGATCAATCAAATATCCCTGGAGCAAGAGAAGGAGTAAGCAGAGGGAAGTAAAATATAGGATCAGCTTCCATTGGAAACGAGGCATCATTCTTCCTCTCGAAATCGATACCCCACTCCCCGGAGGGTCTCAATATAATCTCCAAAGGGGCCCAGTTTTTCTCTCAATCGCCGAATATGGGTATCCACGGTCCTGGCATATCCTTCATAGGTGTAACCCCAGACTTTATCGAGAAGGTGCTCACGGGTCTGAACTCGTCCTCTTTTGGATGCGAGTTCAAGAAGGAGTTTAAACTCTGTGGAGGTCAATTGAACGGGGCTTTTCTTAATGGAGACGTGATGCCGGTCGACATCAATCAAGAGTTCGCCGATCTGAATAATTTTCCCACCTTCCTGACTAACTTCCCTCCTGCGAAGGATGGCCTTCACCCTTAAAACCAACTCCCTTGGGCTGAAGGGTTTGGTAACATAATCATCCGCACCCAACTCAAACCCGATTACCCTATCTATCTCTTCTGTCTTTGCGGTCAACATCAGGATCGGTATCGATTGAGTGAGGGGGTTTGATTTGAGTGCCCTACATATTTCTTTCCCATCCATGCCTGGGAGCATGAGATCCAGAATGATGAGATTGGGCCGGTTCTTTTTCGCCTCTTCTAGGCCTGAAGGGCCATCTAGAGCCTTCAACACGGAGAAGCCGGATTGTTTCAGATGGTATTCGATCAGATCAACAATGTCCTGTTCATCTTCGACAATGAGAATCGATTTCGTAGGAGTCCTCCCATTTTTATTAATATGGCGAAAAGGGTGTCAGGGTTCTTCTTTAATCAAAATATTAGCACAGCAGGAGCTGAAATGGCAAAGGAAGATTATAAGCTGAGGGTGGGTTTGGTCCGTCGGAATTTCCGAGGCGCAACATGCCAGGCGAGAAGAACAGAGAGGGCACAGGAAAGGATGGCGAGGAGAAATGCCCAGAGATAACTCTGGGTCTGGTCAAAAATATATCCCGCCAGCCAGGACCCTACTGCGGCGCCAATTCCAATCATGCCTTCGAGCATTCCATAGATCAACCCGAAATGCCTTCCCTTGTAAAGATCTCCGGCAATGGACATAAAGATCGGCGCGGTGGAGCCCCAGCCTGCACCAAAAAGAAGGGCAAAGAGATAAAGGAAAAAAGCAGAAGGGAGGGTGTGAAACAGAACGAGAAATAGGATGCCAACAGAAAAACAGATCCCGCCTAAAGTATAGGTGATCTCTCTTCCTGCCCGATCGGAGAACCATCCCCAGAAGAAACGAAACCCTGCGGACAGAGCGCCTACGGCCGCAAAGAGAGAAGCGGCCCAGATCCGATCTACCCCGAGATCAATGAGATACTTCACATGATGAACGATGATGATATAAACACCAAAAATCGTCAAAGATGGAAAGAGCAGGAAAGACCAGAACCTTGCGGTTTTCAGCAAATTTCTTACCTCCTTGCCTTCATTTCTTTTTTGGGAGTCTTCCGTGTCTGAAGGGGACTCTGGATGATCTCCGTCTACGGAGAGACCCATTCCTTCGGGCCTGTGTCTCAGAAAGAGACCGATAAGAGGGAAAGGAATAGTGAAGACAAGAAGAGAAAATATAAGAAATGCGAATGGCCAACCTCGAAGGATAATCAGGTATTGGAAGAGAGGGACAAAGATTAGAGGGCCGAATCCGATACCGACGCTGGCCAGACCATTTGCCATTCCTCGCTTTTTTTCGAACCAGTGGGAGAGGATGGTGGTGAAAGGTGAGATGCTGAGGCAGGTCACACCGATTCCTGCGATCACACCGAAAAAGAGATAAAAATGAATAAGGGATTTGACCTGTGTGCAGAGGAGGAGCCCCAGACCCATCAAAAAGATTCCTGGAAGGATGACCTTTCGAGGACCCACGCGATCGACGAGATAACCGACCACGGGAGCCATTGCCATATAGACCAACATCCCGATGGACTGGGCTCCTGCAGTTTCTGCACGACTCCAACCGAAATGGTCGATCAAAGCAACGAAGAAAATGGAGAAGGTGGTTCGGAAGGCGTACCAGAATGCCATGGAAACCATGGCCAGGCCCACGATCACCCAGCCATAGTAAAATCGCCTCTGCATAAAAGCCATCAACCTTTCCATGATAGAAAGAAATTTAATGGATTTCGTCCAAAGAGGTCAAGGTCAAAGAATAAATCACTTGATTTGCCTTCTCTTTTTTGTTAATGAATCAGAAAAGTTTGAAGAAAGGAGAGGACTTTTGAAAACTCTATTAAGATCATCCTTCATCTTGATCGTTGTTCTTCTTTTGATTTCATGCGGGACATCGGCCAAGACGAAGAAAGAGGATAAGGCCCTGGGCGTTGAGGAACACTTTCAATTAGCCTTTAAAGCCGCAGAGAGGGGAAATCTGGAGGAGGCTGTCTCCGAATATCAACAGGTTCTGAAATTGGACCCCAAGCATTCAAGGGCCCAACTCAACCTCGGAGTGGCTTATGGAAGACAGGGAAAGTGGGATAAGGAGATTTCCCAATATAAGAAAGCGATTGGCATCGACCCGAATTTTGAAGAGGCCTATTTTCATTTGGGGGTGGCCTATGGAGAGAAGGGAAATCTGAACGAGGCAACGGTCCAATATCAGAAGGCCCTTAAAATCAACCCGAATTATGTGGAGGCCCATAACAACCTGGGGAACATCTATTTCAGAAAGGGAAAGATAAACGACGCCCTCTCATCCTATGCAAAAACGATCGAGATCAAACCGGATTACGCCAGAGGCCATTTCAATATCGGCAGCCTCCATCGCCAGCAGGGGAGGGCGGAAGAAGCGATGGCGTCTTTTAAAAAAGCACTCGAGATCGATGCGAGGTATGCATGGCCTCACTATCATTTAGCCTTTATCTATTTTGAGAGAGGAGAATTTAAACTCGCCATCGAACACTGCGACCTGGCCGGAAAGCTGGGAGTCGTTGTCGATCCTAAATTTTTAGAGCGACTTAAACCTTACCGTTAAACTCCTACTCAAACCCTATACCTTCTTAAAGAAAAGACCACCTTTCATTTTTTCCTTGTGAAAATTTTCTTCTTGACAAAAAAGTTAACCTATGGTTTACTCAGTTCACTTATTATGGATGAACTAAAAATCGGCCGAAAGATCCATCAGATCCGTCTTCAAAATAAACTCACTCTTTTGGAGGTTGCTCAAAGGACAGGGTTTACTAAAAGTTATCTTTCTATGATTGAACAAGGGAAAAAATCCCCTCCCATTGCCACGCTGAGCAAAATTGCCCGAGGCTTTGGTGTGGATATCGGGGCCTTTTTTGAAC
Organism: Deltaproteobacteria bacterium; assembly: GCA_018333535.1. Taxonomy (GTDB): domain Bacteria; phylum Desulfobacterota; class BSN033; order BSN033; family UBA1163; genus RBG-16-49-23. Next base: position 55,169 of record JAGXTA010000057.1, read on the forward strand.
AGAGAAAACCCGAAGATAGTATCATGCTGGTAAAGAAAGGGGAGAGGGAAGTTGTTGTCAGGGATGGGACCATCTTTGGATACCGGTACGAGGCCATTGCTCCCACGAAAAAGCGGAAAAAAATGGAACCCTTTATCATTACCCTTCCATCTAAAAGTAAGGAGGGGGATCTATTTGATCATGAGGGAGAGGAGCTCTTTTATGTTTTGGAAGGCCAAATCCGTTTCTTTTATGGAGACAAAAAATACTCGTTGAGAGAAGGGGATTGTATTTACTTCGATTCCAGCATTCCTCATCGGGGGGAAGGAGTGGGGAATAGGCCCGCCAAAGCCTTAGTCGTCATCTATTCGCCATGATGAAAGGAGGTGATATCTTAACAAGGAAAATGGGTAAGAAATGATTCTTTGTTTTATTCAATACATTCCAAATTTAAGTGAGGAGAAAAGGAGGGAAAGCATATGAAAAACAAAATATTGCTGTTTTCATCATTGGTTTTATTATTGATTAGCATAGTTCTCACGGTCTCCGTATATGCGTCGCCGGCTACCAAGGTGATCAAGTGGAGGATGCAAACCCTATGGGATCCGGGATCACCGGAATCCCGTTTGCAGGAGAGATTTGTGTCTCGTGTCAAAGAACTTACAGGTGGCCGTCTGGAACTCACCTTATTTCCGCCCGGGGGACTCGTTCCCACGATGGAAAAATTCGATGCAGTGAGTAAAGGTGTTTTTGAATTGATGAATAGTTATGCTGGGTATTGGATAGGGAAAGTGCCCGAATTGGCATTTACTGCTTCTGTCCCATGCGGTTTTACAGATGCATGGCAGTATGAAGTTTGGTTCTGGGAAAAGGGGGGAATAAAACTAGAACGAGAGACTTGGGGCAAGCACAATATGTATTATATTGCGCCAACCATATACGAACAGGAGCCTATGCATTCAAAAGTTCCGATTCGCTCCTTAGCAGATATAAAAGGAAAAAAGGGACGATTTGTTGGTATGGCAGCACCCGTTATGGCGAAGTTAGGAGTTGGGGTAGTTTCTCTACCGACTGCCGATGTTTTTCCATCTCTTGAGAAAGGTGTCATCGATTTTGCTGACCGTGGGGGGTTAGCTGCAAACTGGGCAGTTGGCCTTCAAGATGTTACAAAATATATCCTCCTACCCGGATTCCATCAGCCCACGAGTGTGATCTTTTATGCTGCCAATATGGATGCTTGGAAGGCCCTGCCTGAAGATTTAAAAGCTATTTTAGAGGCTGCATGCCGGGAGGCTTCGGCTATCCTGTTCACTCATATTCACGCTGAGAATATAAAAGCACTTGATAAGTTTAAAAAACATGGAATTGAGGTCATATATCTTTCTGAGGCTGACGTGACTAAAGCCAGAGAAGTTGCAATAACCGTTTGGGAAGAATATGGTGCCAAAAGCCCGATGGCCAAAAAGGTACTTGAATCCCAAAAGGAATACATGAGGCTACTTGGGTTAATCAAATAAACCATTTGAGTTGCCAAATGATTTAAAAGGTGGGAGAGCAACTTTTTGTTCTCCCACCACTTAAACAGGGGAGAAATGGAAAGAATAAAAACTTTGCTTCGAATTATTGATTTTATCAGCGAATGGATAGGGAAGATGGTTAGTTTCCTTGTCATTGTCATAATTGGTGTAACAATATGGGAGGTTGTATTACGATACGTATTCAATGCCCCTACCATATGGGCGTTCGATGCCGCCTATCTTATTTTTGGTGCCTATGGTGTTCTTGGCGGAGCATATACCCTTTATTTGAGGGGACATGTGAATGTCGACATATTATATGGGCGCCTTTCTTTAAGGAGAAGGGCGATCGTCGATTTAGTAACTTCCATCTTTTTCTTCCTCTTCTGCGGTTTATTGTTATGGAAAGGTGGAGAGATGGCATGGGATTCCCTGAAGATCATGGAAAGGGGGTCTTCAGCCTGGAACCCCCCGATCTACCCCATCAAATTAACCATACCGTTAGGGGCTTTTCTATTACTGATTCAGGGGGTAGCGAAATTCATCCGTGACCTTATGATGGCTGCCACCGGAAAGGAGGTAGCATGAGTATCGAGCTGATCACTGTGCTCATGTTTGGCAGTTTTATCGTTTTGTTATTTTCAGGACTTCCTCTTGCCTTCACCCTTAGCAGTCTCGGTTTGATCTTCACCTATTTCCTATGGGGTCCTAAGGCTCTCTATTTAGTCACCAGCGCAACCTCGGGTGTGATGTCAGAACATGTCTATGTGGCCATTCCCCTTTTTATCTTTATGGCCTGCGTGCTACAAGAGTCAGGGGTGGCCGAGGACCTCTACACCGCAATGCACCACTGGGCCGGTCGTTTAAGAGGTGGTCTGGCCATGGGGACTGTGGCCATCTGCACACTCATGGCTGCCATGACTGGGATAGTTGGTTCAGCCACAACGACGATGGGGATTATTGCCTTGCCTGCAATGCTGAAGCGCGGATACAGCAAGGATATAGCATTGGGATGTATCGCAGCGGGGGGCACTTTAGGCATTCTTATTCCTCCCAGCGTAATAACCATTGTCTATGCCCAGGTAGCAGAAGAATCGGTAGGGAAGATGTTCATGGGGAGCGTCCTACCCGGATTGCTTCTTTCTACTCTGTACATCCTTTATATTGGCGTGAGATGTTTTTTTCAACCAGAGCTTGGTCCACCACTTCCCCAAGAGGATCGTGTGAGCTGGCGTAAAAAAATGGCCAGTCTCAAAGGGTTAATTCTTCCTACAATACTTATCATTATGGTCTTAGGGTCAATTTATACTGGAATGGCTACCCCTACAGAGGCTGCAGGTGTAGGGGCGGCAGGTGCTATTTTATGCGCTATCGTTCATCGGCGGTTTAATTGGCAAGTTATTCGGAGTGGATGTTATACAACTTTGAGGCTTTCCTCCATGATTGTTTGGATCACCATTGCCGCCAAGATCTTTGTGTATACCTTCACCGCAATCGGTGGTGTGCAATTGATAAAAGACATGGTGATCGCACTGCCCGTAGATCGGTGGCTCGTCCTCATAGGGATAATGCTCTCTTCTGTCTTCACAGGGATGTTTCTGGACGAGATCGGGGAAATTCTACTCAGTATCCCTATCTTTCTTCCTATCATCAAGAGTCTGGGTTTTAACACAATATGGTTCGGTGTCCTGTATCTCATAAATGCACAAATGGATTATATTACACCACCTTTTGGTTACACTCTCTTTTATCTCAAGGGGGTTGTTCCTGAAGGCATTACAATGGGAGATGTCTACCGCTCCGTCATTCCCTTTGTTCTCCTTCAGGCGCTGGGGATGGCTTTATGCATGATATTTCCGCAGATAATCCTGTGGCTTCCAAGTATCATGGTAAAATAATTCAATGTCATAAATTATTAGTTCAAGGGGGAATTTGATATGGAGAAGACCAGCCGGATTTCAGGATTTCATAAAATGGGTTTGGAGGAGAGGCTTAAAATCGTTCAATCTTTCTCCGATTTGAAGGAAGAGGAGCTCAGAACCCTAACCAAAGAAGGAGCCCTCAACTTTGAAACGGCTAATCGGATGATTGAGAACGTAATCGGGACAATACAACTTCCTATCGGAATCGCCATGAACTTTCTCATCAATGGGAAGGAGTATCTCATCCCGATGGCCATTGAAGAACCTTCGGTCGTTGCAGCTGCCTCCAATGCAGCCCGGTTTGCGAGAAGTGGCGGAGGGTTTTTCGTTACCAATACCGGACCCGTGATGATCGCCCAGATCCAGTTGGTTCATCTCTCTGATGCCCATGCCACCCGGATGGCTCTTTTCGAAAGAAAGGAGGAAATCTTGGAATTGGCGAATGCTCAGGATCCCATGCTTGTGAGCCTGGGAGGGGGAGCAAGAGATGTGGAGATAAGGGTTCTCAATACGCCCCTTGGTGATATGGTGATCATTCACCTAATCGTGGATACACGTGATGCCATGGGTGCCAATGCTGTTAATACGATGGCTGAGGCCCTCGCTCCGTTTATTGAGGAATGGACAGGAGGAAGGGTCTATTTGAGGATCCTTTCCAATCTTGCAGAAAAGAGGTTGGTGAGGGTTAGGACAAAGATAACGAAAGAGGCTATGGGTGGGGAGGATATCGTCGACGGTATTGTCTATGCGCAGACCTTTGCCGAGGCCGATCCCTATCGTGCAGCCACCCACAATAAAGGGATCATGAATGGCGTGATCGCTGTTGTGATTGCGACAGGAAATGATACCCGTGCCATTGAGGCAGGAGCCCACACCTATGCCGCAAGGTCGGGCCAATACGGCCCTTTGACGACCTGGGAGAAAGATGGTGAAGGGAATCTCGTAGGAACTCTGGAGCTTCCCATGGCCGTCGGATTAGTCGGTGGTGCGACCAAGGTAAATCCGGTTTCACAAGTGGCAGTCAAAATACTTGGTGTGAAGTCAGCCGTTGAATTAGGAGAGGTCATCGGGGCCGTGGGCTTGGCTCAAAACCTGGCGGCCTTAAGGGTTCTGGCAACCGAAGGGGTTCAGAGAGGTCATATGTCGCTCCATGCCAAAAACATCGCTGTGATGGCAGGAGCCACAGGAGCACTTATTGAGGAAGTGGCGAAAAGACTTGTCGAAGAGAAAAAGGTTAGGGTGGATCGGGCCAAAGAGATTTTGGAGGAGTTGAAGAAGAAGTAGGTGTATCAAAGGAGAATGTTTTCGATGGAACTCCCAAAGGCGGTAACAGTCGTTGAGGTAGGACCCCGTGATGGACTTCAAAACGAAGCCTGTTTTATTCCAACCGAGCAGAAGATCGAGTTAATCGAACGACTCTCTGAAACCGGTCTAAAGCGGATTGAGACCACTTCTTTTATCCACCCCAAGGCCATTCCTCAACTACAGGACTCAGAAGAAATTGTAAGAAGAATAGAGCGAAAACCCGGTATTATTTACTCTACCCTGGTTCCGAATGAGAAGGGCTTAGAAAGAGCCTTAGCTGCGGGAGTTAAAGAGATTGCCCTTTTTGTTTCTGCCTCGGAGAAACACAATCAAAAGAATGTGAAAATGTCTATTAGTGAATCCTTGAAAGGATTTCGCAGCATCGCCGAAAAGGCACTCGCCAATGGAATTCGGATGAGAGGATATGTGGTGACCGCATTTGGATGTCCTTATGAAGGGAAGATTGCACCTGAGAAGGTCGAGTTCGTCATAAATGAATATCAGGCCATAGGGGTTCACGAGATCGCTTTGGGAGATACGACCGGAATGGCCAATCCGGTTCAGGTGAGTCGAATGATTGAGCAGGTAAGACCCAGATTGGGCGGAATGAATCTCGCCCTTCATTTTCATGATACTCGAGGTTCGGCTTTAGCAAATATTTTAGCTGCACTCCAAGAAGAAGTTACGGTCTTCGATGGTTCCATCGGGGGTTTGGGTGGATGCCCTTATGCCCCTGGTGCCTCCGGCAACATTGCAACGGAGGATTTGGTCAATATGCTGGAGGAGATGGGGATTGAGACAGGGATTGACCTTCTAAAATTGATTGAGTGCGCTAAATATGCCAAGGAAATCGTCCAGAGGGACCTTCCAAGTCACCTCCTTAGTGCAGGGAAAATCTGCTGGGAAGGCGCGTGATACCACTTTCATTTCCTGATCATTCTACTATCCAAATACTTTTTCGGAATTAAAAAATCCTTTACAAGATTGACACGACCAATTATCATGCAACATTAAGGATTAAAGCGGGCCATTGTTCAAGGTCATTCTTGACAATTTTGCAAAGAGTGACGGAAAGGGTCAAACGGATGGATACGAGAAAAGCCATTTTCGATTTTCAGTACTCGGAGAAGATGAAGTCCGGACTGATCATAGGGACGAACCTCCTCGAGCAGTTGGTCACTCTCAGGGAGGACGAGGAGCACTCTGGAGGCAGAAAGGTTTTGATCTGGTATCTCGAGGCATTGCTCAGAGAACTCCGGATCGCTCAGAATGTAATCGGCATGGACCATTACGTTGATCTGGAGAGGAAATTAATGGAGATCATCGGAAGGATTCAGATGTCACAATTTCAGGAGGCCCGGAGGTCCTTTTCCGAAGGAATCTCCCTTGCCACCACTTCGTGCCAGGCCTCAATGAACTTCCTCATAGAGAAAAAACTGGTTTAGCCAGCCGTGAAAAGAGGAAAAAGAATGAAAAAAAGATATTTTATCATCTTTTTTGGACTCTTGACCGTGTTTCCCTCGCTCGTCCACTCACAACCCCTCCCTCCTTTTGATAAACTTTTTGAGAGATGGGGGCCTCGGATTCATCCCAGCGACCTCCGGGTCCTTCAACTTGAAATGTCCCCGGATCCGGTACAGGAAGGCCAGAGGATTCGATTTGAGGCGACGATCTCCAATCTATCCCACTATTCGACCAGATTGAGCCTTTTCGTGAAAGACAGGGATGAGGTGGTCACCTCGGTTCAAGATGTCTTGATCAAGCCGGGCCATAACCGGATCATCTTTCCCCATACAGGTTATCGGTTCTCCCGCCACGAACACTGCTTCACGGTGGAGGTCGACATCGAATGGACGAAGAGACCGATCGATGTGGTAAGAGAATTTTGCGCCAGACGAACCCATCAGGGGTGGACGTTAACCGACATTCGTGTGGGTCCCCTATTTGTTGAAGACCTGGAGATGTATCCCGACCCCGCCCGTACGGGCCAGGAGGTTCGCTTCAAAGTGAGATTGAGAAATGACGGCAGTTCTCTTCGTGGAAACATCCGGATTCAGGACCGGGACCAGACCATCGCCTATTTGAATGATGTCCATCTTCCCTATGGTTATGCGGAATACCATTTTCCCTACAGCCGTTACGCCTTTCAAAGGTTTGACCACTGTTTCACAGTCATCGTCGATGTGGAGCGGACCCCGTATCGGACGGATGCGGCCAGGGAGTTCTGCGCCAAACCAATGGGCTGGACGCTCAAACCGTAGGCCATTGCCGATTGCGGAACGGAGAAAAATATTCTTATCTTTGAACTTTAAAATACTAAATCCGCGTTCCGAAATCCGAAATCAAATGAAGGAGGTAAAACATAGTGGAAAGAACATTGCCAGATTTTGAGTTAAAAGGGCCGAAGCCCCGAACCATTGGAATCCTCATTATCCTTCTCATTATTTTCATTTTTTTATGGGGTTCCTTCGCACTCGTCCCTGCAGGCCATAGAGGGGTAGTCCTCTGGTGGGGAAGTGTAGAAAAAAGGGTCATGGGAGAAGGGCTAAATTTCAAAGTCCCCATTGCGGAAAGGGTGATCAAAGTCGATGTCAGGGTTCAGCCCCATCCATTCAAGGAGATTGATGCTGCTTCAAAGGAATATCAAATGGTAAAGCTGACCGGGATGATGAACTTCCATATCGATCCGTCCTATGTCAATGATCTCTATCAAAAGGTGGGCCTTGATTTTGCCAACAAGGTCATTGATCCAGCTTTCAACGACTTTGTCAAGGAGGTCGTCCCGATCTATCAGATCACCGAGATCCTTCCGAAAAGAGAAGAGGTCCGGAGGAGGGCGATGACAAAATTAGGGGATAATCTGGCCAGATATCACATCATCGTCGATGACATTTACTTCGCCAACATTCGCTTCTCTCCTGAATATGAGAAGGCAATTGAAGCCAAACAGGTTGCCCAGCAGCAGGTGGAAACCCAGAGACAGGTATTATTCCAGCGAGAGATCGAAGCTCAGCAAAAGGTTGCCACGGCTAAAGGAGAGGCTGAATCCATTCTGGTGGTCGCTCAGGGACAGGCCAAAGCCAATGAAGCCCTTGCCCGCTCGATCAGCGCCATCCTGGTTGAGTATAAAGGCATTGAGAAGTGGAATGGGGTTTTGCCCCAGGTGTCCGGAGGGGCTGTCCCCTTTATCGACATCGGGAAGATGGGTGGGGCAACACCAGTTGGGAAGAAATAGTTCGGAGTACTGAGTTCGCCTGCCTGCCGGCAGGCAGGTAGTTCGGAGTATTTTTATTTCTCCGAACTCTGAACCCCGAACTCCGAACTGGTAATCTTTTTGGGTAGCCTGACTGAAAAGGCCGTTCCTTTTCCAGACTCGCTCTCGATCTTTACCTCTCCGCGATGGAGTTTTACGATCTCCTGTACCAGTGAGAGTCCGATCCCAAGCCCCCTGGAATCTCCGAGGGGTTTTGTTTCTTCCTGAAAGAAACGGGTGAAGACTTCATTCAGGGATTGGTGGGAGATTCCAATACCCGTATCCATAATGCGGGCAAAGGCAAACCGATCATTTTCCGCAAGGGTAACGGTGATCTTTCCTCCCCGGCGGTTGTATTTGATAGCATTGGTGAGAAGGTTATCGAAAAGCTGGTCAAGTTTATCCGCCACGCCATCGATGGCCAACGGCCCCGCAGGAAGTTGAGTCTCCAATTCTATCTGATATTCCTTCGCCAGAGGTTCAACGGTTGAACAGGAGAATTGAATGACCTTAACCAGATCAACCGGCTCAAACGTATAGACCTCTTTCCGAATTCCGAGCTCTGCAAGATCCAGAAGGTTGTCGATATTTTTTCCAAGCTTATGGAGGTTTTTATAGGAAATCTCCAAAAACCTCTTTTGCTGTTCGGTTAAGGAACCCACTTTCTCCTTGAGGATCATCCCGATATATCCCATCACAGAGATCATGGGGGTCTTCAATTCATGGCTCACATTGGACAGAAAATCGTCCTTCATCCGGTCTAAACGGAGTAATTCCTCGTTTGCCGATTGTAGCTTTCCCAGTGTTTCTTTAAGTTCGTCTTCAGCTTTTTTTCGCTCCGTCACTTCCTGCGTGACAACGATCACGCCTAAATATTCATTCCCCGGGCCCCAGACCGCCGAATAGGTATTATCATAAAATTTTCCCTTGACCAGCTGGAGATTCATCCGGTGATGACCTTTGATCTTCCCCGATCTTAAATCTTCGATAATTTTCATCACCTTTGGATGGGCTTTCTTCGGATGACAGTGTAGGATGGACTGGCTCAGCATCTCATTGAGAGGGGTGTTTCGAAGCCTTTCTGCGGCTGGATTGAAATAGGAAATCCGATTTTGGTCGTCGATAAAGACGACGCCCTGTTCCATCGATGAAAAGATCTCGTGAAGTATTGACAAATCCATCTTGATGGCCTGCTAAAAAAATAACATAAGAGCAGATATCAGACAAGAGATTTCTGAGAAAATCCAGAAATCTCTAAAAAATCTGTGGAATCGTTTTTTTGGAATCTGTGTGATCAGAGAGCAAAGGGTAGTTTTTTTAAAGCTCTCATAAAAAAACTTGACTTTTTGAAATGAGATGGATAATTTAACTATATGAAATCGATATGGATTATTTTAATTCTTGCCCTCGCTTGTCCCATCGCTATGGCTGGTCCTGCGCCTTCCGGCCCAAAGGAAATGGCTTCCCGAATCTATACTTATGAAGGCAAACTGTTCGCCGGGCCTCAGGACCCCGAATACAAGGACTACGATTTAGCCTTACGAAACCACCTCACCAGACGAATCCATAAACGGTTTGGAATAGAGCTTGACCCCAAAACCTATTCCGGATTTGACCTCCTTGAGATCGAGGCACTCATCAAGTTTAAGAAGTCGAATGAACCCCTTCATCTCTTCCTGAAGATGTTTCCCAGAACTCATTGATGATCTTCCATCCCCTTTTAACCCCTCATCCCTGCGCCTCATTTTCCTACCCCGAAAAAATTTAAGGAAAGCTTGCGGTAAATTCCATAAATCTGTTAATATACTAACGTTTTTTAAAACAACCCGAAACATTCACCCCTTAATTCTTTTAATACCACTTGACAAAGAAAGGTTTTCTTTTATATTTAACAATCTAATTTATCGAATCTTAACAGAATCGGTATGTTGACTCTAAAACTGGATGAGATTCCCGATGAGGGGTTGGAACTGAAATGGAAAGAAGAGCCGACGGCTCTCTCAGGCTATCTCGAAAGCCTTTCCGAGATAGACTTCGAGTTCGAAAGCCCGCTTCAATCCGAAGCAAAAATCAGGAGGGTAGGGGAGTCGGTCCTGATCAAAGGGGGAGTACAGGCCGTCCTGCAATTGCAATGTGTGAGGTGCCTTAAGGAATTCTCCTATCCGCTTGCCTCTGCATTCGAATTGACCCTCCACCCTTTAAAGGGAACGGGTTTTACGGAAGAGACGGAACTATCCGCAAACGAGCTCGAATCGAATTTCTTTGAAGGGGGAGAGCTTCATCTCTCCGAGATCGCATGCGAACAGATATTTTTGGAGATTCCCATTCAACCCCTTTGCCAGGAAACGTGTAATGGGCTATGTCCTAACTGCGGGAAAGATTTGAATCTCTCCACCTGCGACTGTATGAAAAAGGAAATTAGGACAGGGTTTGATGTTCTTAAAAAATTGAAGCTGAATTGATGTTAAGGATGAGTTTAGAAATATGAGTTAAGAAAAGAAAATTTAAAAATATGAATCAGTTTAGTTTTTTGAAAATTTCTCCATCTTGTCATTCCCGTGTAAACGGGAATCCAGAACAAGCCATAAAAAAGAGTGGATTCCTGCTTCCGCAGGAATGACGAGGGGAGGATTCATCATCTTAAAAAGAAAGGATCTTTCCAATGGGAGTTCCAAAAAGAAGGCAATCATCTTCGAGAAGGGATAAACGCCGAGCCCATGATCAATTGAAATCTCCGGCCTTTTCACTCTGCCCCCAATGTCACGAGCCGCTATTGCCGCATCATGTCTGTCCGCATTGTGGGACGTATAAGGGGAAAGAGATTGTCAAAGTAGAAGAAGAGAAATAGGGGGAGAAAGAGAAAGAGGCGATGAAGATTGCGGTTGATGCGATGGGAGGAGATTTCGCTCCCCAGAATATTGTCGAAGGGGCGTTCAAAGCAGTTAAGGAACATGGGGTGAAAGTCGTCCTGGTGGGGGACGAAGACCAGGTGAGTAAAGAACTCTCCAAATATCCTACCTCCAAACTGCCCATCTATATCCATCATACCTCCCACGTCGTCGCCATGCATGACTCCCCTTCCACGGTTCTCAGGAGAATGAAGGAAAGTTCGGTCAAGGTAGCCATCGACCTCGAAAAAGAGGGTCAGGTCAATGGGGTGGTTTCTGCGGGAAATTCCGGAGCGGCCATGGCCCTGGCCATGTTTATCTTTAAAAAGCTGGAGGGAGTAGACCGGCCTGCGATTGCCACGATCCATCCGGCGATCAAAGGCTCGACCGTGCTCGTTGACTCCGGCGGGAATGTCGATTGCAAACCCTCCCATCTCGTTCAGTTCGCGCTCATGGGAGACGCCTATGCCAAATATATCATTGGGGAAAAGGAGCCGAGGATCGGTCTCCTGAGCAATGGAGAAGAGGAAGGGAAGGGGAACGAATTGACGAGAGAGGTTCACGAAATCCTGTCGGAGATGGATATTAACTACATCGGTTATGTTGAGGGAAGAGCTCTCAACAGCGGCGAGGTTGATGTCATCGTCTGCGACGGTTTTGTCGGCAATGTGGCTTTGAAGATCAGCGAAGGGCTGTGGGAGACAGTCCACGGAATTCTCAGATGGGAGGCGAAGGATAATTTAAGGGCAAAAGTCGCCTATTTTTTTATGAGACGGGCGATCCGCCGCCTGGAGAAGCGGTTTGACTATTCGGAGTATGGTGGGGCTCCCCTGCTCGGGGTGAACGGAAATTGTGTCATCTGTCATGGCGCCTCCAATGCCAAGGCGATTATGAATGCCATTGTTCTGGCTGCCAGCCTCGCAAAGAATAAACTGAATGAACATCTGATTCAGGAATTGAGAGAGAAGCAAGACCTGCTCCGCCCCGGACAGAGATCGAGGAACGGGTTTAAAAAAGTAGGTAACTCTAAACAGATGAATGAATAGGAGGGAGTGAACTTGGATTATTTTTTAACGCCTGAGCAGAAGTCGATCCGGGATTTAGCGCGAAAGATTGCCATCGAGAAAGTATTGCCGGTTCGAGCCGAACTGGATGAGAAGGAAGAGTTTCCATGGGAGATCATAAAGGTTTGCGCAGAGGCAGGTCTCATGGGGATCTCCATTGAAGAGGAGTACGGAGGCTTCGGGGGAGGGGTCCTTGAAAACTGTCTGGCGGTAGAAGAAATGAGCCGGATCTGCCTGGGAGTAGCCACCAGTTATGCAGCCAGTGGTTTGGGAGCCCATCCGATCATGCTCTACGGAAGCCCGGAACAGAAGAAAAAGTATCTTCCGGATATTGCCACCGGAAAGAAATTAGCCGCCTTTGGATTGACCGAAGCCGATGCCGGAAGTGACGCCGGTTCAATCCGCACGACCGCCACCCGGACAGAGGGTGGCTATATTTTGAATGGAACAAAGCAGTGGATCACTAATGGAGGGGAGGCCGAGACCTACACCATCATTGCCATGACCGACCGTTCCAAGGGACCGAGGGGGGCAAGCGCCTTCATCCTTGAAAAAGGAATGGGCGGTTTCACCTTCGGGAAGAAAGAGAACAAGATGGGCATTCGGGCCTCTACCACAAGGGAACTGGTCTTTCAGGATTGTTTCGTTCCCAAGGCGAATCTTATCGCCAAGGAAGGGATGGGATTTATCGTCACCATGAGAACCTTCGACCGGACCCGGCCCGGGGTGGGAGCCCAGGGCGTTGGTCTGGCTCAGGGAGCCCTTGATGAAGCGGTTCGATATGCGAGGGAGCGGGAACAGTTTGGGAAGAAGATCATCTCCTTTCAGGCGGTCCAGCATATGCTGGCTGATATGGCCACCCAGGTTGAGGCCGCACGGGCTCTGGTCTATTCCGTGTCGCGGTACATCGACCAATCGGAAAACCCAAAAGAGATCTCAAAGGTCTCGGGTATGGCAAAAGTCTTTGCCAGTGATACCGCCATGAAGGTGACGACCGATGCCGTTCAGATCTTTGGCGGTTACGGTTATATGAAGGAGTACCCCGTAGAGAAGATGATGCGGGATGCGAAGATCCTCCAGATCTATGAGGGGACCAATCAGATCCAGAGGAATGTCATCGGTCTCGAATTGAGCAAAGAGTACGCAGGAAGGAAATGATGTCATCGAAGGTGGCTTTTGTTTTTCCAGGACAGGGTTCCCAGGCGGTTGGAATGGGGAAGGAGTTTTACGACCATTTCAAGGCGGCAAGGGAGGTCTTCGAAGAAGCCGACGACACGCTCCGCTTCTCGATTTCAGGACTCTGTTTTAACGGACCGGAAGAGAGTTTGAAATTGACCGAAAATACCCAGCCTGCTGTGTTGACTACAAGCATTGCCGCTCTCAGGGTCCTCCAGGCGGAGAAAGGGATTGAGCCCGGGCTCACTGCCGGACATAGCCTGGGAGAGTATAGCGCCCTGGTCTCATCAGGTGCGCTCTCTTTTGCTGAGGCTGTTCAAATCGTCCGGCTCCGAGGAAAGTTTATGCAGGAGGCTGTTCCGGTTGGGGAAGGAACCATGGCCGCTATTCTCGGTATGGAGCGCGAAGAAGTGGAGAGGGTCTGCGAAGAAGCCTCTTCAGGAGAAGTTCTATCCCCTGCCAATTTCAACTGCCCGGGACAGATCGTCATTGCCGGGCATACAAAGGCGGTCGAACGGGCAATCGAAATCGTCAAGCAGAAGGGCAAAAAGGCCATGGTCCTTCAGGTCAGCGCCCCTTTCCATTCTCCCTTGATGAAACCCGCAGGGGTTCGACTGAGCGAAGCCCTTCAGCGCACCCACGTTAAAGAGCTACGGGTTCCGGTCGTGACGAATGTGGAAGCGAAAGCCAATTCGGCATTGGAAAGGGTAAAACCCCTTCTGGTGGAACAGGTATCGAACCCTGTCCGCTGGGAAGAGTCCATGCGACAGATGATTGAAGAAGGGATCGAACAAGTTCTGGAGATAGGTCCGGGAAAGGTGCTTTCCGGTCTGATGAAGCGGATTGATCCGAAAGTGGGAACAGGAAATTTAGAAGATATTCAGTCATTGAAAAAGATGGGTTAAGGTTACGGTTACGAAGCCCGTTTCGGTTAGCGTCAATCGGTTATCGGTGACGATGCTGGCCCTGAACACCATGCGGTGCAGGGCTGGTATCGAAACAAGAAACTCGAAATTAGAAGTTCGAGAGTCAAGCATCGATATACGAGATTCGATACAAGCTTCGACAACGACAAACGTAGCCTTTTATTTACGATACGGGCATCGTTTCCGTTGCCGTTATACCTTATGTTCTAAGCATAGGAGAAAAGCGTGGAACTTTCAGGGAAAGTAGCCTTAGTTACAGGAGCGGCGCAGGGGATCGGGAAGGCGATCGCACTGCTTCTCGCAAAAAATGGAGCGGGTGTAGTCGTCTCGGATATCAATCTCGAAAAGGCTCAAGAAACTGCCAATGAGATTCAGGGGATGGGCAGAAGATCCTTTGCGATAAAGGTCAATGTCGCCGATCTCAAAGACGTAGAACGGATGGTTGAGGCGATCGTTGAACAATTCGGACGGATCGACATCCTGGTCAACAATGCGGGCATCACCCGCGACCGGTTGATCCTGAGGATGACCGAGGAGGACTGGGATGCGGTCCTCAACGTCAATCTGAAGGGGACGTTCAACTGCACGAAGGCGGCCATCCGACACATGTCGAAGCAGAAGAGCGGGAAGATCGTCAGCATCGCTTCGGTGTCCGGCGAGATGGGGAATCCGGGACAGGCCAACTATGCGGCCTCCAAAGCAGGAGTGATCGGTTTTACCAAGACCATCGCACGGGAATTTGCGGGAAGAGGAATCAACGTGAATGCCATTGCTCCCGGGTATATTCAGACTCCCATGACCGATGCTGTTCCCGAAAAGGCCAAAGAGGAGTTGAAGCGGATGATCCCGATGGAGCGACTGGGGCAGCCCGAGGACGTGGCCCAGGCCGTGCTCTTCCTTGTTTCAGAAAATTCGAGTTATATCACCGGACAGGTATTAAATGTCAACGGTGGCATCTATATGTGAGGAGGTGGATCAATGGACGTTGATAAGAGGGTAAAGGAGATTATCGTTGAGCAGTTGGGAGTGAATGAAAGCGAGGTCAATCCGGAAGCCAAATTCATCGACGATCTGGGAGCGGATTCTCTCGATCTGGTGGAACTGGTGATGGCTCTCGAGGAGGAGTACAACTTGGAAATCTCCGATGAGGATGCGGAGAAGATCCAGACCGTGGGCGATGCTATTGAGTATATCCGTGCACATGTGGCTCAATAGGTATCTCAAAATAATCATTGCAAAATTAGCATTGCAAAATTAGCAATTAACAATGAAAGGGAAAAAATTTTTTCATTGTTAACTTTGAATTGCTAATTTCCCATTTTGCAATGGTTTTTAAAAGGGGGGAGATGTTTTGAGAAGAAGAGTTGTTGTCACAGGAATGGGATTGGTAGTCCCCATTGGGATCGGAGTCGAAACAGCCTGGAAGAATGCCTGTGAAGGAAAGTCAGGCATTGGGCGGCTGACCCGGTTCGATGCGGAAGGGTTCGACACCAGGATTTCCGCTGAGGTAAAAGGCTTCAATCCAGAGTTATACATCGAGAAGAAAGAGGTCAAGAAGATGGACCTCTTCATCCAGTACGCCCTCGCTGCAGCCAAGGAGGCGGTAGAGGATTCCGGGTTAAGCATTACCCCCGAGAATGGCAACCGGATCGGTGTCATCGTCGGGACAGGATTGGGCGGACTGCCCACCATTGAGAAGTATCACCAAATCCTCATGGAAAGAGGGCCGGGAAGGATCAGCCCCTTCTTCATTCCCATGCTCATTGCCAATCTCGCTGCTGGACAGATTGCCATTCAATACGGCGCCAAAGGGCCCAATATCTGTCTCGTGACCGCCTGTGCCACAGGGGGTCACTGCATTGGAGATGCTTTACGGGCCATTGTCTACGGAGATGCAGACGCCGTCATTGCCGGTGGGACCGAGGCCAATATCACCCCTCTCACCGTCGGCGGGTTCAATGCGATGAAAGCCCTCTCCACCCAGAATGACGAACCGGAGAAGGCCTGCCGCCCATTTGAAAAGAACCGAAATGGTTTTGTCATTGCCGAAGGAGCCGGGATTGTCATGCTGGAAGAGCTGGAATTTGCTCAAAAGAGGAACGCAAGAATTTACGCCGAACTGATCGGCTATGGTTATACCGGAGACGCCCACCATATCACCGCACCTTCCCCGGACGGGGATGGGGCCATCCGGTGCATGAGAATGGCCATCAAAGATGCGGGATTGAAACCGGAGGATATTGATTACATCAATGCCCACGGGACCTCCACACAGCTCAATGATCTGACTGAAACCATTGCCATTAAAAAAGTCTTCGGCGATCACGCCAAAAAAATACCCATCAGCGCCACCAAGTCGATGACCGGCCATCTGCTCGGAGCAGCCGGAAGCACAGAAGCCATCTTCACCGTCCTCGCCCTCAGGGATGGGATCCTCCCTCCCACGATCAACTACGAGGAACCGGATCCGGAATGCGATCTGGACTATGTCCCCAATGCGGCGAGGCGCCAGCACCTGAATACGGGGATGTCGAACGCCTTCGGTTTCGGCGGAACGAATGCATCCCTCATCTTTAAAAAGTTCACAGGATAGCAGTGATGCAGATCGGCATGGCCTGCGACCACGGCGGTTTTGAACTCAAAGAGGAGTTGAAGGCCTATCTGAGATCGATTGGCCATGAGCCCATCGACATGGGAACCTTCAATGAGGATTCGGTCGACTACCCTGATTACGGCGTCCTGGTTGCCGAGAAGATTTCAAGGGGAGATATGGAGAGAGGGGTCCTGATCTGCGGGACCGGGATCGGGATGTCGATCGTCGCCAACAAATTCCGAGGCGTAAGAGCCGCTCTTGCCAACGATCTTTTCTCCGCACGTTTCTGCCGTGAGCATACCGATGCCAATATCCTGGTCATCGGGGGAAGAATCGTCGGAAGAGAATTGGCCAAAGAGATTGTCCGGGTCTGGGTGGAGACTCCATTCGTCGGAGGAAGGCATCAGCGACGCCTGGAAAAGATCAAAGCCCTTGAAAAAGAGAAGTTCAAAGGGTAATTAATCAAATTCCAAATTTCAAAACCAAAATGTAAAAAAAATGTCATATTTTCAAATTGAAAAAATTTGGACTTTGGATTTCAATTGGCATTTGAACTTTGTCATTTGACATTTATACTCCTCTATCCTCTTGGATGGCTATTCCTTGAAAACGAAAGAGAAAAAAAAGATCCATCCCCAACGGCCTTCCTGGGATGAGTATTTCATGGACATCACTCATCTCGTGGCCAAGCGTTCCACCTGTCTCCGGCGGCAGGTGGGAGCCATCCTCGTCAAAGATAAAAAGATTTTAGCAACAGGTTATAATGGCGCTCCTTCCCGTCTGGAACACTGCCTCGACATCGGATGCCTTCGTGAAAGATTAAAGATTCCATCGGGAGAACGACACGAACTGTGCCGAGGCCTTCATGCGGAACAGAATGCCATCATTCAGGCGGCTTACCATGGGGTGGGGATTCGTGGGGCGATCCTTTACTGCACCAATCATCCCTGCATCATCTGTTCCAAAATGATCATCAATTCCGGGATTGAGAGGATCATCTATGAAGAGGGGTATGCCGATGCATTGGCCAGGGGGATGTTAAGGGAGTCGGGAATCAAAGTCGGAAAATTCAATAGAAAACGGAGGGTTGAGAGTGGAAAGTAGAAGATAGACTTAAAACTCTACGTTCTACGTTCCACTTTCTACATTCGAATCAAATGAAATGCCCCTTCTGCAATCATCCCGAAAGCAAGGTTGTTGACTCCCGTCTGGGCAAAGACAAAGAGACGATCCGGAGGAGGAGGGAATGCCTCAAATGTCAGAAGCGTTTTACCACAAGCGAGAGGACGGAGGATTCGCTTCCCCTGGTCATTAAAAAAGACGGAAGGCGAGAACCCTTCAACCGGATTAAAATCTTCAATGGCCTGAAAAAGGCCTGCGAAAAGAGGCCCATCAGCATCAATGTCATTGAGAAGAGCGTCAACCGGATCGAGTCCTATTTCCAGGAAAAAGGCGAGAGGGAGATCAGAAGCTCTGAGATCGGGGAGAAAGTGATGGAGGAACTCCATCGTCTCGATGGGGTAGCCTATGTCCGTTTCGCCTCTGTCTACCGGCAGTTTAAGGACATCCATGAATTTATGGATGAGCTGAAAGACCTCCTTGGGAATAAGGAGGAAACCAAAAAGAAATAAAGGTCAATCGGTTAAAGGTTAAGATGCCCGTATCGTTAATAAAAGGCTACGGTGATCGTCTTTTTATTCTTTATACGTAACCGTTACCGTTAACCGATACGGGCCCTGAACCTAGCATGGTACAGGGCGGGCTTCGTCACCGTAACCGAAATACTATCTTTGTGGAATTTGCAGTGAAGAATGACGAACATTGGATGAGGCGCGCTCTTCGGCTTGCCGAAAAGGGAAGGGGGAGGACATCGCCCAACCCTATGGTGGGCGCGGTCCTCGTAAAAGACGGGAGAGTAGTAGGAGAAGGATATCATGTTAGGGCAGTGGAGGCTCACGCCGAGATCATTGCTATGAGAAAGGCGGGTGATGAGGCAAGAGGGTCCACGCTTTATATCAACCTCGAACCCTGCAGCCATTATGGAAAGACTCCTCCCTGCGCTCCTGCTCTGATCGAAGCAGGAGTGAAAAGGGCAGTGGTTGGAATGGAAGATCCCAATCCCCTAGTGAAAGGGAGAGGGCTGGAGATGCTTCGGGCCGCTGGTCTCGATGTCGAGGTTGGGATTTTCGAAGAAGCCTGCCAAAAAATGAATGAAGCCTTCTGCAAATATATTCAAATAAAGGAGCCCTTCGTCATTCTAAAAATTGCCGCAACACTTGACGGTAAAATTGCAACGCAACATGGCGAGTCAAAATGGATTACCGGGGAAGGATCCAGACGGCTCGCCCACCGCTTGAGAAACGAAGCTGACGGCCTTCTCGTCGGCATCGGCACCATCCTCAAAGACGATCCCCTGCTGACAGCGCGTATCAAGGGGGGGAGGGATCCTTATCGCATTGTTCTCGATAGTCGCTTGAGGATTTCCGAAAAGGCGAAGATTATTGATCAAAACCCGGAGAAGACGATCCTCGCCACGACCGAACTGGCCCCCAAGGAAAAAATGGAGAGTCTTGAGAAGAGAGGGGTTCGGGTCTTGATCCTCGATTCCGTGCAGGGAAGGGTCAATCTGAAGTCTCTCCTCTCAAGGTTAGGGGAGATGGGAATGATGAGCCTTCTGGTCGAAGGAGGAAGTGAAGTAAACGGCTCATTCCTGAATGAGGGATTGATCGACAAGATCTTCCTCTTTCTCTCCCCAAAGTTGTTAGGGGGGCAGGCATTGGGAATTTTCGGGGGGAGAGGAACGGAAAAACTTGAAGAGGCCCTCTCCCTGAATCAACTTAAGATCAAAAAAGTGGGAGAAGACATTCTTCTCGAAGGATATCCGAAGAAGTTATGTTCACAGGAATCATAGAAGGGAAGGGGAAGGTTTTAAGAGTTGAACGCCGGGGGGGAGCGAGAAGGCTCGCGATCGAATTCCCCCCTCATTTGACAGAGATACAACTTGGTGATAGTATTAATATAAATGGGGTCTGCCTGACTATTATGGAAAAAGGGGATCAGACCTCAAAGTTTGATCTATCAGAAGAGACTATCAAGAGGAGTGGACTGGGTGAGTTAAAAGAAGGTGATCCTGTTAATCTGGAGAGGGCCCTGAGGCTCAATGATCGTTTGGGAGGGCATTTCGTTACGGGACATATCGATGGCATAGGCGTGATCACGGAGAAGAGACGAGAGAGAGATTTTGTCAATCTGAGGGTAAGGGTTCCGGAAAATATATTGAAATATGTCGTTCCCAAGGGATCGATTGCAATCGATGGGATCAGTTTAACGGTCAATGAATGCAGGGGTACGGAGATTCTGCTCACGCTTATCCCATATACCCTGGAGAAGACAACTCTGATGGATAAGAGAGCAGGGGATCATATCAATCTGGAGGCTGACATTTTAGGCAAATATGTGGAACGATTGCTCGGCCATAAGAGTGGAAAGCCTGAAGGATTGGACCTGTCTTTCCTAAAAGAACATGGAATTTTAAAAGGAGATGAGGGTTCACATGATTAATACCATCGAAGAGGCATTGGACGAAATCCGTCAGGGGAGGATGATAATCTTAGTTGATGACGAAGATCGGGAGAATGAGGGCGATCTCACCATGGCCGCGGAGAAGGTGACGCCTGAGACCATCAATTTTATGGCGAAATACGGAAGGGGACTGATCTGCCTCTCATTGACGGAGGAACGGTTGAACGAACTCCGGCTTCCGATGATGGTCTCGGATAATACCTCCCGGTTCCAGACCGCTTTTACCGTGTCAATCGATGCGAGAAAAGGAGTAACCACCGGCATTTCGGCGTCTGACCGGGCCGCCACCATTCTCACGGCCATCGCTGACAGCACAACGTCGGAGGACCTTGTCTCTCCGGGCCACATCTTTCCTCTGAGAGCCAGAACCGGCGGGGTCCTGGTCAGGACGGGTCAGACCGAAGGATCGGTCGATCTGGCGAGACTATCGGGCCTCAAACCAGCTGGAGTGATCTGTGAGGTCATGAACGAGGATGGCACCATGTCCCGCATGCCTGATCTCCGGATCTTTGCCGAAAGGCATGGTTTGAAGATTGTCACGATTGCCGATCTCATCAAATACAGGCTTCATAAAGAAAGTTTGGTCCGAAGGATAGCCGAAGCAAAAATCCCGACGAAATACGGAGGCTTGTTCACCGCCATTGCCTATGAGAACGATGTCGATCCTTTTCACCATCTTGCACTGGTCAAGGGAGACCTCCAACCGGATGACGAGGTTCTGGTGAGGGTGCACTCACAGTGTCTGACGGGTGATGTATTCGGGTCAAAGCGATGTGATTGTGAGGAACAGCTCCATAAGGCGATGGCCATGGTGGAAAAAGAGGGAAAGGGAGTCATCGTCTACATGAGACAGGAGGGGAGAGGAATCGGGCTGGTCAATAAATTAAGGGCCTACTGCCTTCAGGACCTGGGAAGGGATACGGTGGAGGCCAATGAGGCTCTGGGATTTCAAGCAGATATGAGGGATTATGGAATCGGAGCCCAGATCCTTGTGGATCTGGGTCTTCATAAGATTCGGCTGATGACGAACAACCCGAGAAAGATTAAAGGATTGGAGGGGTATGGGATTGAAGTGACCGAAAGGGTTCCCATTGAGTCGAAACCCAGTCAGGAGAACATCGAGTATTTGAAGACGAAAGCGAAGAAGATGGGTCATATCCTCTCCATCAAATCAGGCGAGTAAAAAGATTGCGGATTGCGGATTGAATTCTTAAGAGCTTATGGACGGACACGAAGCACAGGCACGGTCACGTTAGTCATGAAAGGAGAAGAGGATGGCAAAAACCATTGAAGGCAAATTGATGGCGAAGGGACTTAAGTTCGGGATCGTCTTAAGCCGGTTTAACAATTTCGTCAGCGATCGGCTGTTAGAGGGGGCTCTGGATGCCCTGCGAAGGAGCGGAGCAGAGGAGGGGGATTGTTCTGTGGTGAGGGTCCCGGGCTCTTTCGAAATTCCGCTGGCAACCAAGAAATTGGCAAAGAGCGGGCGATATGACGCCCTCATCTGCCTCGGATGTGTCATCCGGGGTGCAACGCCTCATTTCGAATATATCGCCACAGAGGTCACCAAAGGGATCGCCAGCATCACCCTTGAGAGCGAAATTCCCATCTCTTTCGGGGTTCTCATCACCGACACCATCGAACAGGCCATAGAAAGAGCGGGCACCAAAGTGGGCAACAAAGGGTTCGATGCCGCTATGTCAGCGATCGAAATGGCCAACCTCATGAAGGAGATCGGGAAGGGATAAGGAAATCTTTGGGAAAGAGAAGAAGATCGAGGGAGTTTGCCCTCCAGGTTCTTTACCAGTTTGAGATTACAAAACAGAACGCTCTTCAGGCGATGGTTCAATTGAGAGAAAATTTTATGCCCGAAGAGGGGGAAGATGAATTTGCCAAACAGATTGTCCTGGGGGTGATGGAACACCAACGGGAGATTGACCGGTTGATCGAAGAGCGTTCCGAACATTGGCGACTGGATCGCATGACGATCGTCGACCGGAACATCCTTCGCATTGCCATTTTCGAACTTCTATACTGCAGTGAGGTCCCCCCCAAAGTCACCCTCAATGAAGCAATCGACCTCGGAAAACGATACGGATCCGAAGAATCAGGAAATTTCATCAATGGGATCTTGGACCGAATTCAAAACGAAGTGATCCAGAAACCCCTATGAGTTTACAGGTGAAGGTTACGGTTACGAAGCCCGTTTCGGTTACTGGTTACGGTTACGTGTAAAGAATTAAGAGACGATAAACGTAGCCTTTTGTTAACGATACGGGCCTCGTTACCCTTACCGTTAGACTTTATTTTCTAACCATTATGGACATCATCATTTCTAAAGAACCAATTGATCTTCAGGAAAGCGATCTGCTGATCGCCGCTCTTTTTAGAGATGAGAGGCCGCTGAGAGGCATGGCTGGCTGGATCGATTGGAGACTCAATGGGATGCTATCCCGTTTTCTGATCGAGGAAAGGCTGACAGGCGAATGGAGAGAAAGAACATTGATTCCTTCCCAGGGCAGAATCTCTCCGAAACTGGTTCTTCTTTTAGGCCTGGGAAATGTAAAGGAGTATAGTTATTTATTCCTGCGAGAAGTCGCTCCCATCAT
This sequence comes from Deltaproteobacteria bacterium, assembly GCA_018333535.1. Lineage (GTDB taxonomy): Bacteria > Desulfobacterota > BSN033 > BSN033 > UBA1163 > RBG-16-49-23. Next base: position 77,983 of record JAGXTA010000057.1, read on the forward strand.
CACCGAAACCATCATCAATCTGAAGGCCTCTCACATCTGCCTTTCCCTTCCGCATGGCAAGGAGTATGATGTGGACTGCGGCAAGCTTACAGAAGTTCTCCTCGAGGGAATAACGGACAGCCTGGAACACTCTCCCTCGGACCGTGCATGGATAGAGAACCTGACCCTCTCTTTTGGCGAGGGTGAAGAGCGGTTTTCTGAAATTCTCTTCGGAGTTCAAACAGCCAAATCCATCTTAACCGACCGACTTCAAATTAGAATTTTAGCCCCTTCCGAAACCCTGCCGAAGGCCAGTTTAGCCCGCAGTATTTGAATGCCTTCTCTTTCTTTTTTTGACAATTTTCCCAAAATAGGATAAAAGGGTAAACCATATAGTTGAATTTCATCAGGAGGAATGTCGCTATGGTGCAAAAGCTGGAGAAGATCTGGATGGATGGGAAATTGATCCCCTGGAATGAGGCAAAAGTCTCCGTATTGACTCATACGCTCCATTATGGGTTAGGGATTTTCGAAGGGATACGGTGTTATCAATGCGATGACGGGAGATCGGCTGTCTTCAGACTGAAAGAGCATATCGATCGGTTCTTCGATTCCGCTCATATCGGAGGTCTCAAAATGCCTTTTTCAAAGAAGGAGATCATAGGGGCCTGTAAAGAAACCCTGCGGGCCAACGGTCTAAAGGCAGGATACATCCGGCCGCTTGCCTTCATCGGAGAAGGGGTGATGGGAGTTTACCCCGGAGACAATCCGATTCAAGTAGCTATCATTACCTGGTCGTGGGGGGCTTACCTCGGTGAAGAAGCTCTGGAAAAAGGCATCCGGGCGAAGTTCTCCTCTTATACCCGGCACCATGTCAATGTCATGATGACCAAGGCAAAAATTTCGGGAAATTATGTAAACTCTGTCCTTGCTAAAAGAGAAGTGATTAAATTAGGGTACGAAGAAGCCTTGATGCTTGATACGGAGGGCTACGTTTCAGAAGGCAGTGGAGAGAATATCTTTATCGTAAAAAACGGAGTAATCAAAACAACCCCCCTCACCTCGATCCTATCGGGGATCACCCGGGATTCAGTGATCCAAATTGCAAAATTGAGAAAAATTCCCGTCGTCGAGGAGAGGTTTACGAGAGATGAACTCTATACGGCTCAGGAGACCTTCTTTACAGGAACAGCCGCCGAGATCACTCCCATTCGCGAAGTCGATGACCGGCAGATCGGGGAAGGGAAACCGGGTCCCATCACCAAAGAGCTCCAGGCTGTTTTCTTCGATATCGTAAAAGGAAAAAACCCCGAATTCAGGGAATGGCTCGACTACCTATAGTCGGATGGTCTTGTAGTCATTTAGTCTCACAGTCTTGAACTCATTTAGTGAAGCTGTAATGCCGTTGACTACATGACTATGGGACTATCCGACCATGCGACAAAAATGCTTCTCCTCATCGATGGCTATAACCTCCTTCATTCCGGTCGCACCCTTGTCAAACTGAACTCCATCGAACTTCAATGGGAGAGGGAACGTCTCATCCAGAGGCTGTCCGTCTATCGACAGGCCAGACCCTCTGAAATCCTTGTTGTCTTCGACGGATGGCAGGCGGGCTGGAGCACAGAGAAGAGAGAGAAGAAGAAAGGGATAGGCCTGATCTTCTCAAGAATCGGTGAGAAGGCGGATGAGGTGATCAAGAGGCTAATCAGAGAGAAAGGTTCCGGAGCTGTTGTTGTCACCTCTGACCGGGAGATAGCAAAATATGCGGGTAGGTTGTCGGTTCCGGTCATTTCCTCCGAACAGTTTGAAACGAAGTTAGATCGTACAGACTTCAGATCTGAAGAAGAATCAGACGAGAGCGAAGAGGAGAGAGGTTTTAAGAAAAAGGGGCCCTCTCGAAGGCCCTCCAAAAAAGAGAAAAGATTGAAATTAGCGCTGAAGAAACTTTAGCAGGCTACCGAAAAGGCATGTTGGTGTCAAAGCAAATATACACCTTTTAAATTTTTGATTTCGAATTTTAAATCCGCATTCCGCATTCCGAATTTCTATTTGGTTTTCCACTTATTTTCAGTTCCCTGCAGAAGCCTTGCGATATTGGATTGATGACGGTAAAGGATCAATGCGGCGATGATAACGCTTAAGATAAAATAAGCCTGGGAATCGCTCCGGAAGTAAGCGATGAGGATCGGAATCGTTGTTGCACAGGAGATCGATCCCAGGGAGATATATCTCCATTTCCATACCATCCCCAAAAATACAAAACATTCAATCAGCACGGAAATCAACGAGATCGGGAGATAGACACCCAAAGCCGTAGCCACTCCTTTCCCACCTTTAAACCCGAGGAAGATGGGAAAGACATGCCCGAGGATCGGGCTCATTCCTACGATGGCGATCCAGGCGTGACCGGAAAGACCCCACTGATCTGTTAGCCCCCACTTCATGGCAATCACAACCGGTGCCATTCCTTTTAACAAATCTCCCATAAGGGTCAAAATGCCAAGGGTTTTTCCAGCCGTACGGAAGATATTGGTCGCCCCGATATTTTTGCTTCCTTTCTCCCTTGGATCAATTCTGGAGAAGAGTCTGGTAAGAAGGAGACCGGTGGGGATGGAACCCAGAAGATATCCGAAAAGTCCGATGAAGATTCCGACAGGCATAGCTTTAAATAAAGATGGTCGGGGAGAGGAGACTTGAACTCCCGGCCTCTTGGTCCCGAACCAAGCGCGCTACCAGGCTGCGCTACTCCCCGATGGATAAAACTAAATTAAAAGATTTCTCATCAAATGTCCAGTCCTTTATTCGCATCGTTTTACAAAACACTTTTGTTGACAATTGATCAAAAAATGGGTTAAATGAAAAAACACTTTCAGGAAGGAAATAAGGAGGAAGGGTTATGGATTTCATTCTCTCGACCGAACAGCAGATGATCAGGGATCTATGTAAAAACTTTGTAAAAAATGAGATCGCCCCTATCGCTGAAGAGATGGATGAGACCGGTCATTTCCCTTATGAGGTCTGGAAGAAGTTGGGGGACCTGGGGATTGTCGGCATTCCCATTCCGGAAGAATACGGGGGGGGAGAAATGGACTGGGTTTCGATGATGATCGCCATTGAGGAGATCAGCCGGGGGGATGCCTCGATTGGCGTCTCGCTTCTGGACTCGGTGACCCTTCCGATGAATCTTATCAACACCTTTGGAACGAAAGAACAGAAGGAGAAATGGCTGACCCCATTGGCTACAGGAGAGACTATTGGGGCTTTCGGCTTGACCGAAGCCCAGGCCGGATCCGATGCAAACGCCATTCAGACAAAAGCTGTTCTGGACGGGGAGGAGTGGGTGATCAATGGGACGAAACAGTTTATCACCAATGCCGGATTAAAACACAACAGTCTGGTGATCATCGCCGCTGTTACAGGGGAAGGATCGGGAACAAGAAGGAGGATCTCCAATATCATCGTTCCCACCGGTGTGGGAGGTTATAATTTCGGAGAAAAGTATAAGAAGATCGGGTGGAAGGCATCCGAAACACGGGAACTGATCTTTGACGACTGCCGGGTCCCCAAGGAAAACATCCTTGGCAATCCAGAAAAGGGATATAATCAATTTATGATGGCCCTTCAGACCAGTCGCATCGGGTTCGGTGCCCATTCCGTGGGCCTGGCTCAGGCCATCTTCGACGTCTCCCTATCCTACGCCAAGGAGAGGGAACAATTCGGTAAAACGATCAGTAAATTTCAGGCCATACAGTTTAAGCTGGCCGATATGATCATGGAGATCGAACTGGCCAGATTGATGGTCTACAAGGCGGCCTGGCAGAAAGATCAGAAAGAGAATTACTTTGCCACCTCCACCTATGCGAAGATATTTGCCTCCGAGGTTGCGAAACGTTGTGCGGATAAAGGAGTCCAGATACACGGTGGATATGGTTTGATGGATGAATATCCCATCTCCCGTTACTGGCGTGAGGTGAAGTTTGAGGAGATTCTGGATGGAACTTCGGAAATCCAGAGGCTCAATGTTGCGAAAAAGGTCCTTAAGCTCTAACTAAACGTTTGAATTTCTCTCCACGAAGGCATAGGCGCTGTGGTTATGGATCGATTCGAAGTTTTCCGACTCGACTGTAAACCAGATGATGTTCTTATCCTTTTTTAACTGCCTGGCGATCTCCCGCACCACATCTTCCACGAACATCGGTTTTTCATAAGCCTTTTCCGTCACAAACTTTTCATCCGGTCTTTTTAAGATGGAATAGAGATCACAGGAAGCGCATTCTTCAACCAGACGGATGATGTCTTCAATCCAGATAAATTTTTTGATTCGGAGGTTTACCGTAACGACGGAACGCTGGTTGTGAGCCCCGAATTCGCTGATCTCCTTGGAGCAGGGGCATACCGTGGTGATCGGGACCACAATTCCCACCGAGAAGTCATCTTTCTCGTTGCTCGAGCCGGAAAATCGGCAGATATACTCCATCAAACTCTTCGCACGGGTGACCGGAGCTTCCTTTTCAATGAAATAAGGGAATTCGACTTCGAGGTGGGCCGTCTTTGCCTTCAGCTTCTTCTTCATCTCTGAAAGGATCATCGAAAAGTTTTTAATCGCTATGTTGCCTTTATATCTGTTGAGGATTTCGACGAAACGACTCATATGGGTCCCTTTGAAACGGTGAGGGAGGTCCACAAACATGTTGACGCTCGCCACCGTATGCTGAACCCCTTTTGCCTTGTCGAGCACGGTAATGGGATAACGGATGTTCTTAACCCCTACCTTATTGATCTCAATCTTTCGGTGGTCTCTCTGGCTCTGAATATCGTTCATTCTCATCTCCCGAAATAAGTGGCGCAGGCGTTCTCCGACTCCCATGCGGTTACCTTTTTAAGGGTGGCAGGGGATCCCTTTAATTCCTTCTTTAAGTGATCAAAGATATATTTGGCAATGTTTTCAGAAGAAGGTTCTATCCCCGAAAAATAGGGGAGGTTGTTGAGATAGGTGTGGTCCAGCGTCTTTAAGACCTTTTCCATTTTCTGTTTCAACACCTTGAAGTCGATCACCACCCCCTCCTGATTCAGCCTGGAAGAGGCCACCGAGACCTCTACCTTCCAGTTATGGCCATGGAGCTCCTCACACTTGCCCTGGAGATAACGTAATCGATGAGCGCCGGAAAAGTGAGAGGTGACAGTCAGTTCATACATCGTTAATCTCCTTTGGAATGTTGGAATAATGGAACGTTGGAATATTGGGAAAATGGTAGATTAACACCTTTTTCAAATCATCAGGGAACCTCTAATAATCCTCAGTTCGTCATTCCCGCGCAGGCGGGAATCCAGTGATGTCAATTCTTTCTGGATTCCGGCTTTCTCCGGAATGACATTTTTAGAGGAACCCATCATTCCATCATTCCACTATTCCATTATTCCTTTAGCCTGGATTCCCATGGAGGATGAGAGACCTAACGGATTCTCGATCCAACATGGTTAAACGGCCTCTTTTGACAACCCATATGTTAAATTAATACAAAACTTATAAACATATTGCCACATAGTTATATAAAAAACGGTTCTATTATGATACACAGAAGAGATTACACGATAACCATTTTATAGCCTTTTTTGTTGCTTATTTAACTTAATCGACGGCCACGTATCATTTTTTGCTTGACATTTCTATA
>JAGXTA010000058.1 GCA_018333535.1 Deltaproteobacteria bacterium
AAAAATACCTGTTGAATACCGCCCAGCTCTGCTGGGCGGATGAAAACAGGTTCGCGAAGCGATAAAACATGGTATAAGTTGGATATGAGCCTGATAAAACGAACAAGTCTTGCAGTTTTGGGGAGGAGATTTTTGGGGTGATGGGTATTTTGTTCGGTCTGTTGGGGACAAGGTAACCTCAGATGTCATAGGTTGAAACATAAAGTATCAGCACCACGAGCAGTTGAGTTTTGATTTTAATGCCCCGCAGCTCTGCTGCGGGGTTCTTTACTATTGACTTTTAAAAATCCCTTTGATATTAAAAAGTTACAAAAAGGGGGGCAGAATTCAGAGAGTGGCGCCAGTAATTTGATAAATCGTCCGTTTCTTTCCATATAAATTATAACCTATCTGCCCCCGATAATTATTCCTCCATAAAAATTTGAATATTTTTTTAAGAAATTCGTCTAAAATATTCAAATAAAAAGATTGGATAAACCAACCACTTTAAAATAAAAGAAGATTCAATCCCTAACACTACAACCAATTAAAGGAGATGAACCCCTATGTTTAAGAGATTAGCCATTTTGTATCCTATCTTTTTAACCTCTGCTGTTTTTTTAATGGTTAATGTTGTCATGGCCCAGGTGATTCCTCCAAAGGCCCGCGGAACACAATCTGGTGGACCAACAATTGACCAAGCCCAGAAGGGGGATGTAATGGGGCCCAAAGCCAGGGTTGCAGTATCCAGATTTGAGGATAAGTCGGCCAAGGGAAGGTCTACCGGTAAAATAGGAGATGGAATGGCAGAGATGTTGTCAAATGCACTCTTTACCACAAATCGATTTATTGTCCTGGAACGGGGAGCCGTAGGCGATATCCTTAAGGAACAGGATTTCGGAGCGTCTGGCCGTGTCAAACAGGAAACAGCGGCCAAGATTGGCGAGATAGAAGGAGCTGATCTTCTGATTCAAGGAACAATAACTGAATTTGAGCCTGGGGCATCAGGTGCCGAAGGTAGAGGTAGCGGTAGGGGGCCGAAACGATTGCCCGGACCTTTTGGAAGGGGCTTCGGTGATATTGGTGTAGGAATAACAAGATCTCATGTGGCGATGATTGTTAAAGTGATTGATGCAAAAACAAGCCGAATCCTTGCCTCGGAACAAGTAGAAGGAAAGGCTACTGACATCTCCGGAATGGCGAGCATGGGGGGAGGGGGGTTGTCAAGTTTCTTTTCTGGGTATTCAAATACTCCTATGGAGAAAGCAATAAGGGTTGCAATTGAAGAGTCAGTAAGACTAATAGTTGCCAAAACGCCTGCTGAATATTACAGAGTTGGAACGACGCCTCAACCTCCAACCACTGCTCCAGCCAGAACAGTCACCCCAACGCCGGCTTCTACTCAACCTCCATCACCAACACCCGCTCCATCAAAAACCCAAGGGACTGAGCCTCAAATCGTTTATGTGAATTGGCCAAAGGTAAGTTTTCGTGAAGGTCCTGGAACAGACTACAAGATATTGGCAGAAATAACAAAAGGAACCGGTCTTGCGGTGATAGGAGAGAAGGGCCCATGGCTTAAAGTTAGACTTGAAGATGGTCGAGAAGGATGGATAGGCAAGGCAACTACTTCGGCAAACCCGTAAGGTAAGCCACTTGAAGGTAAATTGAAGATCAAAGTAAAAAGGCAACAATTTCTCAAACGCCTCTCAGAATTGAAAAGATAATGGGGTGATGTTTATGCAGTTCTTTTCAAATCTCCTTTTAATTATTTCAGTGGGAGTTTTTTTTAGTTGCGCAGCAGTTGAAAGAGTAACCCAACCCAAAGCAAAATCCACTTCCCCAGAAGGGACAGGTCCCACTATCGAACAGGCACAAAAAGAAGACTACCGGGGGCCAAAGGCCAGGGTCGCAGTAACAAGATTTGAAGATAAGTCAGCAAAAGGAAAGACAACAGGGCAAATAGGAGATGGAATGGCAGAGATGTTGTCAAATGCGCTTTTAAAAACAAACCGATTTATTGTCCTGGAGCGAGGAGCCATAGGCGATGTCATTAAGGAAGGGGACTTCGGAGCATCCGGTCGGGTCAGGCCAGAAACGGCTCCCAAAATCGGTGAGATAGAGGGCGCCGAACTTCTGATACAAGGAACGATTACGGAATTTGAACCCGGGACAGCAGGTGCCAGAGGTAGTGGGTCAGCAAGACCACCACGGAGAAGAGGATTACCTGATATTTTTGGAGGAATAACAACATCTCATGTGGCAATGATTGTTAAAGTCATCGAGGCAAGGACTGCCCGGATACTTGCATCTGAACAAGTGGAGGGGAAAGCTACCGATATTATGGGGTTAGCCAGTTTTGGTGGAGGCGAATTATCAAGCATCTTTGGTGGCTATTCAAAAACACCGATGGAGAAGGCAATAAGGGTTGCGATTGAAGAGTCGGTAAGGTTAATTGTGGCCAAGACTCCCGCTGAGTATTATCGAGTTCCGCAAGAACCTCAGCCGAAGAAACCTCCAATCCATACACCAGAGCCACCAACAAAACCTCCTGCCCCTGCTCCACCATCACCACCGGAACCCCCTCCGATACCAAAAGAACCTTCGAAGCATGATCAACGCACTACGCAAGTGACAAAGGCCAATGAGAATTTGAGGGATGGACCGGGCGGGAATACTGTAGGCCAGGTTAAGAAAGGCACATTTCTAGTGATTCTTGAAGAAAAAGGGAATTGGTTACATGTTCGGCTCGAGGATGGTCGCGAGGCATGGATATGGAAGGAGTCAACATCAGAGGCTTCTAAAAAATCCCCGACACCTTCTCCTCCAAAGACAAAGAGCCCAAGCCCGATGTGACGGTTGATGAATGGAAAAATTTTTTGGAGGTAAAAATGTTAATCTGCACGAAGTGCAACATAGAATATGAGGAAGGAAAAAAGTTTTGCAGAAATTGTGGAAGCCCTCTGGTTACCAAAACAGAACCTCCTCTCAAATCTGAAGACACAAGCCAGATTAAAGAAAAGAAACCTGAAGCCTTATTGATCTGTCCAAAGTGCAATGTATTTTACGAGACCGGTAAATTTTGCAGAAAATGTGGCACAGTGCTCGTTAAACAAGTTCAATTACAAGAAAAAGAAATGCCCGTAGTGACTCCCTCGCCACAGATCAAAGCAGAACCCCATTTAATTCAGACACCTAAAGAACAAACCATTGAGAAACCTAAGGTGACGCCCAAAATAGAACAAAATAAAGAAGTTAAGAAAGAACTTCCTCCAATCCAAACACCCGCACAAAAACAAGTTGAAAAATTGAAAAAAGAGACCAGAAAAATGGAGACCCCTCCACCAGAGAGGAAGGGAATACTCCGACCTCTAACCATTGGGATTGTAGGGATAATTGTTTTGATTGCAGTAGCAGGATACTTGCTTTGGCCAAAATACTCACACCTGATAAAAAAACACCCTCCTTCGTCCCCTGCTCTGATTTCAAAAGAAGGGACTCCTCCGGTTTCTCCCTCCGCAGAGGTAAAACCATCACCATCCCCGGGTACAGAAGCCCAAGAAATCGAAAAGATCAAATCTCTCCTCGAAAATATCCGGCAGGGAAATCTCCAAAAGAATATTGACCTTTTCATGTCCTGCTACTCAATTGATTTTAGAGATCGTGAAGGGAGAAGAGGGGACACACTTGAAAACTGGAAGAATTTTGATTACCTCGAACTTTCCTATGATTTGAAGAGCCATTCGATATCGGGTGATACAGCAAATGCAAGAGTGGAGTGGTTTATTCTAACTTCGTCAAAGAGAGGCGGTCAATCTCAAGAAAGCAAAGCCCTACTGGATGTGACATTTAAAAAAGAAGATGGGAGCTGGAAGATAAAAGAAATCAGACCGATCAGTTAAAAAATCTAATCTGAGAGGAGGGCGCATTATGTTTTGCACAAATTGTGGAACCGCAAACAAGGACGATGCCAAATTCTGTGTGAAATGCGGAGAAACCCTTGGGGATATTCAAGGAGAAGTAAAACCTTCGACTGCAAAAGTTTTGAAAGATGATTTTTCAAAAAAAGGAGCCGGCTTTTTTGAAGCTCTTTTTGATTTTTCGTTCACTGAGTTTGTCACTTCAAAGATAATAAAACTTTTGTATGGTTTAACAATGTTTTTCGCTGGCATTACTGCCCTTATAATCATAATAATAGGGTTTTCTACACATGCAGGGGCGGGGATTGTCGCTCTACTCATAGTTGCCCCATTAATATTCCTTATATCTGTTATTTATGGCAGGGTTCTGTTGGAAATTATTATTGTAATTTTCAGGATAGCAGAACATTTGGCTGAGATGGCACAACAAGGGAAAATTGAAAAGAAACACCCGGATGAATAATGGTTAAAAAACCTTCGTCTAACCACTGAGAAAATTTAAGGAGGGAGAGATGAAAAACAAAGACTCCCCATTAAGCATTTTCAAGATATGGCTAATCGGTTTTATATTTCCTTTAATCCTAATCCTTTTAACTTACACTATCGCATATTCTCAGATAATTAGCCCCAAAATTTCTATCACATCTTCTAAAGATCCTGCTGGAGTCACAATTAATATCAATGGCACCGGATTTTCAGCCGGAAGCGCCGCCACCCTTTATGCGAAAAATCCCGATGGTTCACAATCGGGAATCCTCTCTATGGGAATATCACCGGGTGGTTCGTTCAATATAAGCCATTTGTTTCCAACTGGTTATCCCCAAGGAACTTACCTTTTGTGGGTAGTTGATGATTCTACAGGAAAATACAGCAATCGCATCAATTTTCATATGCCAACAACCAAATCAACCGAGATGAGGATGTCTCCACCACCATATTCCCCTGCATATACACCGAAACATGGCGATTTGATCAGGGTGAAGGGGGATACAAAAGTCTATATTGTCTATGGCCAGCAGCAAGGGCCTCAGCTAAACTACCAGCGAAGGGGAATAGTAACTGAAGAAGTTTTTAAACAGATGGGATTTAAATGGAGCGACGTGAAGGATACAGACCAACAGGATTTGATGAATATCCCAGAAGGACCACCCATCTGGGCAAAGGAGTTAATTACAACATTTCCGGATGGAACATTAATCAGGTTAAAGGGCAAACCTCAGACCTATGTCATTCAGGGGGGAAGAAAGAGTTACATCCCTGATCCAGAAACATTCCAATCCAGAGGGTATAGCTGGGACCAAGTGAAAGAGGTTGATCAGACAACTCTTGATAGCATCGTGACAGGAATTCCTTTAACCTCAGTCAAACCACCTTTTCAGTATCATCCACCAGGACAGCCTCCGCCCCCGGTAATTCAGCCACCTCCTACTGGATCACCTCCTCCAATTCAACCTCAACCTTCTTTCTTTTCAGACGGAACCCTGATCAAAGGATCAGGCCCGGGTATCTATCTGATTGAAAATGGAGTAAGACGTTTAATTCCAGACATGGAAACTTTCAACACCATGGGGCTTAACTGGGGTAATGTAACCAATGTGGATGAGCAGAAATTGGAAAGTTTACCCTTGGGGATACCATTCCCTAAAAAAAGGAAGTAGAAATTCGCAAAATCAAATAGACAAAAAGATTTGGGAGGGTAAGATGCTAAAGAAATTTCTGTTCATTTCTATTTTACTGACAACAATATCTATTTTATGTGCCAATAACATCTCTTTGGCACAAACTTCAGAGAAATTGCAGCAATCAATTATACCTACTTACGCACGTTACCTTTCTTCCGAGTCTGAATGGAGAGAGTGGAGTAATAAAGCTATTAATTGGGCGGAAAAATGCATGAAGGATTCAAATTGTAGTAAAAGTTACCGTGATTATTGCTTAACGTTTGTAGCTGAGGCCTTTATAGGGGCAAGTAAGCAAGATGGTCGTGATGCTAAAGGAGCAAGTTGGGAATCTCCAAAGGATGCAATAAAGAAACTTGGGAATGAATTTTACTCAGGAAATAAGAATCCCCCGCGGGGAGCTTTAGTTTTCTTTTCAGGACAAGGGGATTACAGTAATTATGGCCATATCGGAATTTATCTGGGTAATGACCGCGTAATTCATGCATATGGAGTTGTAAAAAAGAATAGCATAGGTGAGATTGAAAATTTAACATACATAGATTCTTATCTTGGGTGGGCATATCCGCCAAAGGCGTGGTTTGGGGCTCGGCGAGGAATTCAAGATGAACAAAAGAACGCCCTAAGAAACGAATTACAAAAATGGGAAAAACTTATCACTCAAACTCAATTTGAAGACATTTCGAAACGCATCAATATAATTGCAAGAACTTGGAGAGTGATAACAGACAAAGCTACTGGCGTGAAACTTAATGAAGATTATCAAAAACTTTATGGACTTGCAAAAAATTATTTAGATAAGGCCCGAAGCTCTATAAACGAATCACGGACGCACTTTGAAAGAGGAGAACTGGATCAGGCAAAAAGTTACCTGAGTGAGGCGCAAAAAAATCTAAAAATTGCTCAAGATACCTATCAAACAGCTATCCAAGTGCTCCAAGGCCAATTGGAAGCTGGAGAAATTTTAGCTAAAGGTTTACAACAGGCTTCGGACGTTGCACTTACAGGATTGGCAGCCTTAGTACCAGGTGCACAACAAGTTGTTGATAGATTCCTCCTCGTTAGAGACTTTATTGCCGATTCATCAATGGAGGGTATAAATCAAGCGTCAAAAGAAGCAATAGTAAAAATAGCAATAAGTAAGGTCTTTAATGAATTTCTTCCACAAGGTAAGCCAGTGAAAGGCTTAGGGGATATTGATCTCTCTAAATTATCCGGACGTTTGACGGAAGATCCAAATTTTAGGAGACGTATTGAAAATGAAATCTTGAAGGCCATTTCACAGTACATAGCCGAAGATAAAGCAGCACAAATAACCCAACGTTTCATGAATCAATTTGCCAAGTTTCTTCAGACTCAAGCATCTGCTTCTGTGGATAAAGCCCCCAATGTGACTTCTTTCTCTGCTTCTTCTTTTCAGATTAACCAGGGTCAATCGGTGACGCTTTCTTACAGTGTCTCGGATGATGTGGGGCTAAATAGGGTGGAGTTGTGGCGGGCTGATGATACAGCGGGTGTAGGCTTCAGAGAGATCAAGAGGGTTTCTATCTCAGGTAAGAGTTATACTGGCTCCTTCTCTGATACCCCAACTTCAGCAGGTACCTATCGCTATGGGGTGCATGTAGTGGATACCTCTGGAAAGTGGAACGATGAGAGAAACTCCCAAACCGGTTCCTCACCAGGTGTTTATGGTCCAAAACAGGTGGTTGTAAGAACCACAGTTACCCCTCTTGCTCATGGACCTACACCATCGCCTTCCGAAGGAAGCTTTGTTCAACCTTGCCCTGATGCAGGTGGTTATCGGAGCTGGCTAGGGGGACCGAATAAAAACCATTTAGGGCATGACTATAACGCTCCAGCTGGTACTCCGGTAAGGGCTATTGCAGATGGAACTATCGTATATGCCAACCTTAATGTCAGTGGTTTTGGAGGCAGCGAGCCGGATAAACCTGGTCCAATGATGTGGATAAGACATCGATTGAGTAGCGGAAAATATTTTTACGCTTTATATGGACATATAAAGCCTATAAAGATGGATGGTGATGTGAAAATTGGTGAGACAATTGGCACAATTATACCATTTTACATTGGCAAAGATTATTGTCCACACCTTCATTTGGGGATATGGAATAGCGAATCCAATCCACCACTCACCGAGTTGGGATATGGGTCTCCCAGAAATTTTACAAATCCCATAAAATTTCTGGGAGAGAATAGACCATATATTGGTCTCGTTTCCACTCCATCTGATATTAAGGCCCCGAACGTTACTTCTTTCTCTGCCTCTGCTTCCCAAATTAACCAGGGTCAATCGGTCACCCTTTCCTACTCTGTCATGGATGATGTGGGGCTCAAGCAGGTGGAGTTGTGGAGAGCAGATGACACTGTAGGGGTAGGGTTTAGAGAGATCAAGAGGGTTACGGTTTCGGGGAAGAGTTACTCGGGCTCTTTTTCCGACACCCCCACGTCAGCAGGCACCTATCGTTATGGGATTCATGTGGTGGATACTGCTAACAAGTGGAACTGTGAGAGAAACTCCCAGACCGGTTCTTCACCGGGGGTATATGGTCCAAAGCAGGTGGTGGTAAAATCAGTTGCACAACCTCCTCCACCAGTGGTTGATAAACACCCCAATGTTAATTCATTTTCCGCTTCTGCTTCCGGAATCAACCAGGGTCAATCTGTCACCCTTTCCTATTCTGTGGTGGATGATGTTGGCTTAAAGCAAGTTGAGCTTTGGAGAGCTGACGACACCGCCGGTGTAGGATTCAGGGAGATCAAGAGGGCTGCTGTTTTAGGGAAGCAGTATTCGGGTTCCATCTCGGATACCCCCACGTCAGCAGGCACCTATCGTTACGGGGTGCACGTGGTGGATACCTCGGGAAAATGGAACTGTGAGAGAAACTCTCAGACCGGTTCCTCACCGGGGGTATATGGGCCGAAGCAGGTGGTGGTAGCCGGAGCCCCAACAGTTGACAAGCCTCCCAATGTGACTTCTTTCTCTGCTTCTTCGTCCCAGATTAACCAGGGTCAATCGGTCACCCTTTCCTATTCTGTGGTGGATGATGTTGGCTTAAAGCAAGTTGAGCTTTGGAGAGCTGACGACACCGCCGGTGTAGGATTCAGGGAGATCAAGAGGGCTGCTGTTTTAGGGAAGCAGTATTCGGGTTCCATCTCGGATACCCCCACGTCAGCAGGCACCTATCGTTACGGGGTGCACGTGGTGGATACCTCGGGAAAATGGAACTGTGAGAGAAACTC